>CAYPJB010000078.1:0-13802 GCA_964410845.1 uncultured Bacteroidales bacterium
GCCTGGTGGGTCAAAGCTCACGGAACCATAGCCGAAGCGGCCTGCAGGATATTGCCGGACGATATGCCTGCCTTCTTTCGGGCAGGAAGCAAGCAACTCAACCATCTGGCTGGTGAACCGGATCGGTTCAAGAACAAGGGTGCCGAGTTTCTCCGCATTACCGAAGCACCGGATCATTACATCGATCTGGAAGAATTCGGCGGCGAGACGCTGCCTCGTGATCGATTCAAAGCCCTTGATCTGTCCCGGAAGCGAGGCGTCACTCCGGAGAAAGCGGGATACCTTCCCTATGCACTGATGGAACATTATGATCGGCTTGCCTGTGCCTTCTACGACTATCGCAAGGAACCGGAGAACGACGCCGTCCGGATGAAATGCCTGGTGTACGCTGGGATACTTTCGCATTACACCGGTGATGCCTGCATGCCTTTGCATTCCACACGCGACTACGACGGCCGCAAGGGTATCAATGGCAAGATGCAGCAAAAAGGCATCCATGCCAAGATTGATGGTTTCCCTGAGAACTTCGGCTTTACGGCAGAAGAACTGTCCCGCAACCTGGTAGTGAACAAACTCGAGGACCCCTGGTCTCATCTGCTCACTGTGATTCAGGAATCACATCATCATGTCGAACGATGTTACGAAATCGATCTCACCGGTGGTTTCGATAAACCCACCGAGGAGAGTAAGGCCTTCATCGTGAAGCACACCCGCCGAGCAACCCAGTTCACAGCCGACATGTGGTACAGCGCCTGGCTCAAGAGCGCCACCATGCCAGCACCGTATTGATCATTACCAGGCGGGGGTATTCTGATCCCAGGACAGCTTCACCAGACGCTCAGGGTGCAGGAGATCGCGATACTCGAATACCGTGGGGTCATTCATTTGGCGATGCTGAACCAGTTGCGGGATGGCCACTGCCAGGAGCGACAGGAGTCGAAAGGCTGCCCAGGTAGGCTGGACGATCTTTTTGCCTTTCTCAACCATCATCAGGTTAGGCATCACATTCATACCGGGTGTGGCGTAGCCATGCTTGTCGATGTTGATGAGATCTACTGCTGACAGTTCGAACGGGTAATCAAACCGAAGTACTGCAGATTGGATCTGCACATAATCCATCTTGTCTTGAAAGACGGCCCGAACACCAGCTTCATCAAAGTACACGGCGATGCCGTGAGTGATACCCAGCGTGCCCATGATGGTTGCAAAGTATGGCTCTGCCCGGAGCATCGGACACTCGATGCGGATCAGTCGTTCCTGCACGGCACGAGACCAGGGCGCCTGCCGGTAACAGTCTGTTGCGTTCTGATAGAACTCTTCACGATCTTCAGGCGTTATCCCCGGCACGTTGCTCACCGAAGGGCGACGTAGTTCTTCCCGACTGGTCATTCGAATCATTTCATCAAACGCTTCGTCAACCGGTGGAAGGTTGTCGTGAACGACCAGGCCGATGTCGAGATCTTTCAGATATTGCCCCAGCAACATGGCTGATTCGCGGCGAGCTACGACGATATCGGTCGGGCGTTGAGGCTTGATTTCACTGACCTTCGGATGTCGCATGCAATCCAGCAGCACTTCCAGCAGCTTGGCAACGGTTGGCTCTTCCTCGAGCACTTCATTTGCGATCATCAGGCCTGTCTGGGTGTCAATGATCATCATGGCCCAGAGGATAAATATCTTCCGGCCCTTCTTCACCAGGCTCGGAATCTGACGATACTCCATCAACCAGCCAGTCTCTTCCCTGGGTAAGGCAAGCAGTTCCGCTTTGATCTCTGGAGGCACTGCTGCCTCGGGGGATTTTCGTTTCGATTTCGTCTTTTCACTCAGCCAGACGAGTGCCCCGGGCGTATTCACCCAATGGATCCGGAAGTTCTGTGCATAGATGTGAGCTTCGTCGTTGCTGCCCACCACCACCGCATCTGCGCGTATTTCTTCGAGAACCACTTCACCTAACAGCAAGGCTGCTGCGTGTTTGTTACGTTTCTTGGCCTGCTTCAGTAACGCTTTGGCACGCGGGCTATCTCCTTCCTGTCGAAAAACGAGCAACGGGTAGGAATAACACATGGCCATCAAGCCATCCGTTGGCATTTTTTCGATGAGTGCCAGTGCCTCCTCAAACCGATTCAGCTCCATCAACCATTTGAGCAAGGTCTCGCGAACGCCCTGGTTGTCGTTAGCATTCAAACGCATGAGTTCGCGACAGGTTTCGATGGCTTCATCGAAGCGGCCGAGATAGTGGTATTTGTCGGCGAGATCGTACATGCTTTCTAAATAAGGACGTGCAGCATGTTCCATCCACAGTTTACCCTGCAATCCTTTCCAGATGTTATCAGGGATTTCCTTGCGAAGTAGCTCTATTTCAAGCAGGTGCCATTTCAACTTTTCATTCAACCCGGGTGCTGTTTCCGCTAACATACTCAGGATTTCGGCGTCGTTTGGGTCTAACGCGTAAGCTTCCGTCAGGTATTGGTATGCTTCGTCGGGAGATGTCGATTCATACGCTTTTTCGACAAGTTCGATCACTCGAGCTTCTGTTGGTGAAATCTTCGACGTGGAGCGTTTTTTCGATGGAACAGGAGGAAGGCCTGATAAGTCTGAACCCTGACCTTCTGCACGCTGTGCCATTGCTTCTAACTGCTTGAACAGTTTCTTGAAGTCAGAGGGACTTGCTGAAGTTGGCGACGGCTTTTTGTTTTTAGCCATGACGATACCCGTGAGAAACACTTCCCACGTTGTACCAGTTCGGCCGACGGATTACAGAGTGAAGGGCGATTAGCGTATTTCGCGTGCAGTATCCCAGGCGAGGTAACCGATCACTGCGCCGCCAAGGATGCCGAAGATATCAAGGGTAATGCTGGCCCCGGCAAAGGGGAATCCCAGGAAGAGATCCAGAAGGAAGAGCAGCGTCATGAAAGCTGCGACACCCAGAATGCCGAAGCACCATTTCTTCATTACCGGCACGACGTTTCCCCTGGGCCGAACATTGGGACTCGGCCGCGACCGCGTCGAGGCACTTTTCTTACTTGCTACCGCCTGACTGACAGGTGCCTGACTGACAAGTGGTTGATCGGCAAGTACTGTCGCCATACTGCACCATTCTAACTCTTCAGCAGGGGCATGCAACGCAAGCTTAGCTACCGAATGGACTTTCGCCAAGCGTTTTCTGGCAAGAAAGCGATGTAATCGGCAGAATCGGTAGAAGGTGTGACGCTTGCAGCAGGGAGTGGTCAGCTGCCAGATGATTCAAAGTAGCCTGATTTACAACGATGCTTGTGCAGGTGATGGATTCCTATCTCCAGAATTCTCCAGACTCTTGACCGAAAACTGTCGCTGCAGGGGGAGGTACCAGATCAACCCGATCAGGGCGACAATCCATGTCATCAATCGCTGAATCAGTGATGCCAGGATGCCTTTGAGTTCCAATCCACCCACAATGGTATACAGCCGGCCCAGGATGAGATCACCCACGCCGAAGTTGCCTCCGGGCGTGAGCGGCACTGCCTGAAACACCATAAAGAATGGGATAATCACGAAGTGCATCTGCCAGTCTGGAGTGATACCAGGCCCGGGCAACGCTTGTGAAGCGAAATAGTAGCTCATTACAAAGCCAACGTGCCCCAGCATCCCAATGACCACTGCCTGCACGATGGCCCAGGGATAGCGTCGATAGGCAATGAAAGCACTCAGTATCTTGGTGATCATGCCGCCGACAAAGCGTATTTTTTCCAGCTTCGCCCGGAAACCTCGCCCCTGGATCGGCAATATCAGAAAGAGTCCATAGGCCAGGATACCTCCACCGGCAATGCCACAGATGACAGTGAAGGCGAACCGCAGTTCATGAGCCCGTGGCCCTTCGAAGGCCATGATCGTTTTCAGGAAAAAAAGTCCAACAATGGCGGAGAGCAGGAACAAGCTGTAGAGCCCCACGAAGCGATCCACCACAATGCTGGCCAGTGCCCCCACCCGGTTGCCGGGGTTCTCCTTCATGATGAACCCTGCTTTGAAGGCATCACCCATGGTCGAACCAGGCAGGAACATGCTTCCCACGTAGCCTACAAAGCCAAGCCGTATGGAATCGACATAACTGCACTGGATGTGGAGTGCATGCAGGAGAATGCGCCAGCGGACAAAGGTCGAGAGCACGCTAACCAGAAAGACAATGACACCGGTGATGAACCAGCCATAACCGAAGTCCTGGAAACTGAGGTTGGCCTGAGCCCATTGCTCCTGGAGCTTGGCCCAGAATTCCTGACCTTTGTGGTAGGCAAAGTAGCTGATGCAGACGAGGATGACGAGCAGAACGATCCAGCGGAGATACGGCTTGGGACGTGCGGGTTTCGGTAATAGGTCTGGGGACGTAATAGTGGGCTCAGACGACATTACCGTTTACCTTCAATGCAGCCACAACGTTTTTTCACCATCATGACAGCATTACCAGGCTCCAGGTAGCTTACTTCTGACATGTAGTGCTTCATCATGAGTAAGCCGCGTCCACACGGCTTTTCCAGTTGATCCAGCGAGAGCGGGTTAGGCACCGATTCTGGATTAAACCCGGTTCCTTCATCCTCGATGCAGATCTGGAAGCAATCGACATCCACGCAGAAGGAGATTCGTAATTGCCTGGCTTCATCGCACTGGTTGCCATGCTTGATGGCATTGACGAGAGCCTCTTCGAGAGCCTGATAGACATCGACCACATCACGTTCGTCGTAACCGCAACTGCGGAGACGCGACGTGATATGGTCACGGACAAGGTACGCTTCGCAGGTCTTGCTTGGGATGACAAAGCACTCGGGCAACGTTTGCACAGGAGGTCGAACAGACATACCATCGTTCCCAGCGGAGAGAGCCTATCCCTGGCGGATCTCAGGCCATTTCAGACGGAGACAGTACTTACTTCTGCAGGAACTGCAAGCCCTCTTGTTCATCGGGGAAGATATTGAAGATGCGATCGAACCCAGTGATCTTGAAAGCTTCAAAGATGGAATCATCGATATTGGAAAGGGCTAGCTTGCCTTTCACCCCTTCCACCAGCCTGCGAAGGACGACCAGCTTGCCGAGGGCAGCACTGGACAGGTACTCGACCTTGGAGAAGTTGAGCAGGATGAGCTTATGGCCTGCCTGTTCTACCAGTTGCTTCAGCTCATCGCCAAACTTGGTGATGACCTGGTCATCCAGAATACGACCCGCCGTGATGCTGACGACCGCGATATTATCGATCATCTGAACTTCGAGCAGGCGTTTGGGCTGAATAGCCATGAGGACATCTCCGGTGCACGCGCATGAATAATAATTCAAGTACTTCCCAATTATAGCCGATAAGTAGACATTGGGTAGGAACAGGTCTCCGACTTCCTGCCCAGTATCGCCTTTGGATAAACCCTACCATTGTTTGAACGAGTACGGATGGACACCTTCGATCAGCCAATTCAGGGCTGGCGATAAGTCCGGCCGAGCCGTTTCTGCCCCTGTGGGTTCCCATTCCCCTTAGCAGTAAGGGGGTTCGCACCTTCAGCCGCACCTGCGGACGACCGTCACCTCTCCCCGCCAGCCTTGGTTCCTTTCACCATGCCGCACTTCCGTGCGGAGGGGGGATACCTTGTTCGGCATCGACTACATTCTGGCCGCTATGCTTCTCCAGGGAGCAGATCTTCCTGGTTTCCAGAATCCCAAACACCAGACCGGCTGGCACGCCTTGCTCGCCAAGCCGATGGTTCATCTGACCCTTTCCTGTGAATTGCTGGACCAGCGCGAGATCCGTTACGTCCTGGTGAAGGCAGATGAGTTCATCAGCGATGTCCGCATGCTGCAGCGCCGTGCCCACGATCTTCAGCAAGCGCCGTTCCTCTGTGATGCCGTCCGCTTCCCGGAGCGTGTGATCGTCAACGAACTATTACTGCAGAACCGTTCCTATCGCCAGTACCTCGATCAGTGCCTGCCCCTGTATCCCCACTCGGCTGAGCTGCGTGCAGCCAAGGAAGAAGTGGAGCAGTTGTACGTGATCTGGGACAGCGTCCGCGATGCCCGCTGCGAGTACTATTACGTCCACATCCGCCGACAGGCCCTCAAACGCCTGCAGGACATGTTGGGTGAGCAAGACTACGACAGCGCTCAGCTTCCACCCCATGTACCACTGTGGCGATTTGCGGCAATCAAGTAGAACTAGTCCGGTTACCAATGCCCGGCGGCACTCTTACTTCAGCACCACTTCCACAAACCGTGGCCAGTAGAGACGGGTATCGTTGGCCATGTGGCCGAAGTCGAAGGAGTTGGCGACGTAACTGATGATGATCGTGTTGTCCTGGCTCAAGGTGGTATGGGCCTTGGCGGCGTAGCAGAAGATGCGTTTATCCCACGTGGTTTCCGGGCACTGGTAGAGAGTAGTTGGTGCTGACCAGGGGCCCCAGGGGTTGGGTGCCAGTCTTCCTCGAATTTCGTTCGACATGCCGCCACGGGTGTAGACGAGCAGGTACTGGTTGCGATGAGGCAGATGGATGACGGAGGCTTCGCTGGCCATCTCATCAGCGATGGGTTCACACTTCTCGACATCGTTCTGCCAGGTGCCTTGGCCGAAGAACTCCCAGCTGCCGGGATCGTGAGCGGTAGCGAGCTTTGCGCGGGCAACAATGAGCTGACGCTTTCTGCCGATGGGTTGAGTGGATTCTGTCGTGCCATAGATGTAAAGATGCTCCGCAGTGGAGAGCATGGCTGCACCGAAAGTTCTATGCATGCCGAAACGAAAACATGCGTGCGGCACTGGTGTTTGTGCGACACGCCACTGTCGTGGATCATCCAGCGGATTCTCGACCACACCTAGTTTCAGACCGATTGAACGGAATCCGAAGACACTCTTCTCGTCCGTCTTCTCAATCTGTGCCAGGCAAATGAGCAGTTTCTCTTTGACCATCGCCCCCGCGAAGAGCCAGTACCAGTCTGGACCCTCGCTGGGTGTGATCAACGCCTGCGGTTTACCTGCTGCATCGCGGCGGATGAAGAACTCGACCTGGTTGCCGGTCTGGATGCCGACGGTGTTGTTAACAATGGTGGAGTTGATGTGTTTGTTGTTCTCCATCTTTCCGACCCAGGTATCGCTGAAGAGGTACAGGGTTTTCTGCGGCGTAAGAGCGACAGAGAAGACGCCATCACCACCGGTCCAGCCTTCGGTACGTTGAAAATGCTTGTTGAGATCGGGACGGGGACGGGAAGAAAGCACCACGGGTGATGTGGGAGATGGCGTTGCTGCAGAGTGCAACCCGAACAGAGTGATCAGGAAAGTGCAAGGTAACATCAGCGACCTGTGGTACTGGAGAACGGCAACGTGCTGTCATGGTTCATACGTGGCTTCTGACGTACTGATCACTGTACCCCACATCAATCGGTGTTGCATCCTGGAAGATCGAGAATAACATTCCATCTGGGTGCGCAGGCAAACGCATGCCCTGTTGTTTGGAAGACGATACACCCCACGACAAAGGATTGTGCTTGGAACTCTGGTCGATACTGGGAGACATGGTGGTCTTGCTGGCAGCAGCTTTGCTGTGCGGGGGGGTAGTTTCCCGTTTCGGGCATAGTCCACTTGTGGGGTACCTGATCGCAGGAATGATATTGGGTGGCCCGGGTAGTCTCGGTCTGGTGCGGTCGCAACATCAAATCGAAGCGATTGCAGAGCTGGGCGTAGCGTTGCTGTTGTTCAGTCTCGGCCTGGAATTCTCGCTGGAACGGCTGCAGCGGCTAGGCATGCGTCCGCTCCTGGGTGGCATCATCCAGGTATTTTCCACTCTGTTGATTGGGGCCATCATTGCCTCGTGGTGGGGAATTGCCTTCGCGGAATCCCTGGCATTCGGAGCGATGATCTCGCTCAGCAGCACGGCTATCGTTCTCAGGATGCTGATGGAACGATCGGAACTGGAGATGCCCCACGGGAGAAACTGCCTGGCAGTGCTGTTAACGCAGGATATGGCAGTCGTGCCGCTGGCTTTATTGATGACCATACTGGGAGGTAAAGGAGGAGCAGGGGCTGTTGCATTGGAAACCGGACGGTTGCTGCTGATGGCGAGTCTGCTGGTGGCTGGTTTGCTGGCGCTCAATCGTGTCGCGGTTTATGCGCTGGGCATGCTGACACTGGATCGACATCGTGAGCTGGTAGTGATACTGGCAGTAGTCACCGGTCTCGGCTCGGCCTGGGCAGCGCACTATGCAGGCGTCTCGCCAGCGCTGGGAGCGTTTGTTGCTGGCATGCTGCTCGGCAGTTCGCGTTTTGCGACACAGGTTCGAGCGGACATTTCTTCACTGCGGGTACTGCTGCTGACGTTATTTTTCAGCACTGCCGGCATGGTGCTAGATCCGATGTGGACCCTGAAACACTGGCTTCTGGTGCTGGTAGTCACGCTGGCTCTGACCGTTGGCAAGATGGTCATCATCTGGGCGATCTTTCGCTGGCTGGGTCAATCGAATCGAGTCTCTGCTGCCACAGGCCTGTGTCTTGCTCAGATAGGTGAGTTTGCCTTTGTCCTGGGCACGATGGGTCAGGCGAATGGAGTCGTGAGCAAAGATGTGTATGCGCTGGTGATCTCCACGACGATCTTATCGTTTCTGCTGAGTGCCTTCCTGGTGCCACTGGCAGTTCGCTTTGGCGATCGCATGGCCTTGTGGATAGGCAAAGGTCCGGCAGAATCCGATACGGGTGGTACACTGGATTTTGTGCCGGACGTGGTGCTGATCGGGTTCGGCCCGGCGGGACAGGCAGCAGTGCGGCCGCTGGTAGACCATGCTTTCCGGGTTGTTGTGATAGACCTGAACCATGACAGCATTCGCCAGGCACAGATCCTGGGTTTTCATGGACAGATCGGCGATGCCATGCAGTTCGATGTGCTGGAGCACGCCCGGATCGAACAGTGCCGTGCCGTGATTATCACGGTGCCCCATCATCACTCGGCCCTTGCCATTCTGGATAACGTGCGCCAGCAGGCTCCGCACGCCTTCGTTCTCGTGCGATCCCGGTACAAGCTACACTCCAAAGAGTTTGCTTCTCGAGGAGTAGTGGTAGTTGGAGACGAGGAAGAAGTGGGAGTCGGCCTGGCTAACCAGATCGAAACCTGGGCGCAAACGCAGACAGTCCTGAAGGATGACAGACTGCACGACGACACCGCTTCATCCCATTCAGCAGTGAATACATAATCACCGCTGGCGTAGCTTGCTATCTTCCCCGCATCACTCGCACCCGATAGCCCAGCTTCTGGCTAAGTGCCAGCATCTCGCCGAAGATGTCTCCATACGCCACGGCTATGTGGTTGGAGAGATAGTGGGCCATCACGGTTTCCATGGAGCAATGCAGGTCGGCGGCCATGAAGGGCCATTGTCTCGTGGTGCCTCGCCACCAGGTTTCTCGCACCTTCTCAGGAAGTTCAACGCTCTCGCCGGTGCCGATGTCCATCCAGGGTTCTTCGCCTCTGAGGTAGGCTCGGGCCCAGGTGATCTTGCCGGGCAGGCTGGCGCCGGCGAAGGTGCCACCGGGGAACGGGAAGTACCCGGCAGGCTGGCGGTAGCTATGTACACCTTCGAGCGAGTCGGGATTGTGGTTGAAGGCATACGCCCCGCAACTGCCTGAGTTGAGAAGCACCCACAGAAACCGGCCGGCGTGTTCTGCTCCCCATCTGACATCGTGGAACATTACAGCATCGTGCAGCCCCTTGGCATTGAGCAGCCGCTTCATCATCTCCATCGGCAGCAGGTTGCCTTGGTCAGCTTCGGTGCTGGTGATGAGGGGATGGCCATCCGATTCGGGTCGGCAGGCGGAGTTGAAGAGACCTTCGCAGAAGTCGCTCGGTGGCAGCGAATAGAGCAGGCCCAGTTGATACTGCCAGCCCAGGCAGTCAGCTTCGAACTCGTGCATGAGATCGAGCACAGCCAGGTACATCCGCAGTTGTTCCTTGGTCGATTCTTCAGTGAAGTCCTCAGCGTCCTTCTCACGCCAGTGGAACTGCACGCCTTTGGAACAGACGAACTGGAACGCCTTCTCGACCCGTTCCTGCTTGACCGCTTTCATGCGGACGTTGATCCACGATTGATCGACCTTGTGTTCCGCGAAGCCTAGCTTGGCCAGCACGCGGGGGCCGAAGTATCCGTTGATCATGCCCATCGACGTGTCGCCGAGCATGAGGGCAAGGGCCCGCTTCTTCTGGAAGCCTTGATAAACCTCTTCCGCGATTGCATCAGCCTTCTCGCTGAGCGGGGCGGTGTGGTGCAGTTCATCGGTGGGGTACTGAATCTGCCCGGTGCTGCACCATTCGTCGAGCCGTTCCATGAAGCGTTTGTCTTTGGTCCAATCCTTGTTGGTTGTCCAGATGCGACTGAATGGCCGCTGCAGACTTTCGAGGCAGGATCCGGTGTTCAAGAGGGCAACCAAACCGGGCCAGGTGCCTGAGTAGTTGCTGGCGAGGAGCAGGGGATTGTTCTTGCCGACGACACCATCGCAGGTGTGCGGGCCGTAGGTCCAGTGGACGAAGACGCCGATGAGTGGATCGTCAATGGGGCCGAGCTTGGCAATCGATTCGGATGGTTTCGTGAGGAAGCCCTTCACCAGGTAAGGCTTGCGGCCCAGCTTCTTGAGCGCTGCGGAGAGCTGTTCGGTGGCAGTGGTGATCTGAGGCAAGGCCCACTGGTTCGGAGTGTTTCGATAATCGCCCGGCCAGAAGAGTGCAACACGACGCATGTGAGAATACCGTTTGAAGAAGAGGGACGGCGATACTTTATCATGCGGATACAGGGAGTCATCAGGATTGTGGCAGGAAATAGCAGTTATTGATACCCTGTGATTGACAACCATCAGCCAATGCACAACAATGAACTTGAAGTTAAACTTCAAGGAAATCGTGATGTCCAGGAAAATATCTATGCTCGACTTCCGTCTCAACACGGAACACATCATTATGCAAGTGCAGAAGGGCCAGCGGATGATTCTGACACGTCGAGGCAAACCCGTTGCCAGGCTTGAGCCGATTGATGATCAGGAACCAGACACAGATGACCCGTTTTACTCCATCACCGACTTGGCAGTAGAAGGTGCATCACTTTCCAATAAGCAGATTGACGAAATTCTCTATGGCCAATGAGATCTTCATCGACACGAGTGGTTTCTTTGCACTGCTAGTGCAGCAGGACGATCAGCATCAAGCAGCACAACAAGTGATGCAACAGGCTCGACGTCGCAAACGTACCTTTGTGACAAGCGATTATGTACTTGACGAGACAGCCACTCTCATCAAGGCACGTGGCTATACACCATTATTAAAGCCATTGTTCCACTTGATTGATGCCACAAAGGCATTGCGAATCGAGTGGATGGACGCAGATCGATTCAGCGAAGTGAGTCTGTTCTTCCTGAAACATTCAGACCAGGAATGGTCGTTCACCGATTGTGCGAGTTTCTGCATCATGAAGAAACTTCGATTGCGTGATGCACTAACCAAAGATGCACATTTTCAACATGCTGGATTTATGGCATTGCTAGCCAAGTAATGTTTTGGCACTGATAAGTAGTGTCAAAACCAGTTATCGACGCGGCACGTCGCCGCGTCTTCCAGAATACTACAGCGCCGACCCACTTACATGGAAGGCGCCAGCTGGGGCGACGGTGTTGGCACTGTTGTCCACGGTGTCTGGCACATCCGGTAGCCCCACCAGATCAGGATCACACCCACGAACTCGCCGATGTAGAGCCATTCGGTATGCCCCATGCGGCTTCCCATACCACCCACTCCCGGCAGGATAGCTCCGATGGCAATCAGGATATTGCCGGCCGAAACATGCTGTGTTTGCGGGTTGCGGAAGAAGAGCACTGCCGAGTAAAAGGCGCCTCCCACCAGCAACAGAAACGCACTGCCGTTGATGAACGGGGACACCAGCCGAATCGATTGCCACTCGAGCACCTTGCTGCTGAGCAGAGCTGGATCGACAAGTTCGTACTTGATGGGAGACAAGGTCACGAAGATGGAGGTGATCCCCACCGCCAGGCACAGCAGCACTACCGCCACATGCCCCGGACGTTTGCCTGCCAGCAGATAGAGTGTGCCAATAGCCAGCGGGGCACCACCGAGCAGTGCCCCGGCCACGTACCAGGCTTTGAAAGTTGGTTCTGACCAACCCCAGAGGGTGTTGATCGATTCAATCAGAGTGCCGATTCCATAGGTGACGATGCCTATGCCCCACCAGAGCAGGTGGTACGCTGGTTGATGCGTCTTCCGCTTGAAGAAGTAGCGATCGAAGATCACCCAGGCAAAGGCAGCCGAGATGATCGTGCTCAGTATCGGCAGGTAGCGACTGACGGTCACTACGGTATTCATCATGTGTCACTCCTTAGCGTAATGGCCTGGTCATCTGGTGATGAGTTTGTTGTTTCTCGATATCGAGCAGGCTTTGCTTGAACTTTTCAGGTGACTGGGTGGTGGCGGTAGTGTTCGCGCCACAACCCAGCATCGCAGTCAGGCAGCAAAGCACGACTACGTAACGCAGCATGTTCACTCCCGGTATGGTTAATCAAGGTAAACAGGTTCACCCTTGTTACGGGTGGAGAGGGCCCGGTAGGCCGCACCGCCCGCATACGGGTTCATGCCGCCGAAGGGCAGCGGCAGTGGTACTGCATCGCCGTTGATGCTGTCGCCGATGAAACGCACCGAGCCATCGCCGAAGAGGAAATTGCAGCCACCCGGATGGTCACTGCGGAAAGCTCCCATGCCACTGATGGTGACGGGTGCTGTACTGTGCTGATGATGATTCATCCGGTTGAAGGTGGAGCCAAAGGTGGTAATCGGGTAGCCTAGCGACCACGTGGCGAAGCCACCGATTTGTCCCGGAGCGGGATAGTCCTTCAGGCTGAAATCCGTTTCTCCCATGAAGAACGTATGCGAGGTGCCATCGCGAATATCCTGGAAGGCGACCCTGGCACTGTTGACGAAGACGCCATCCGGCTTGCCGTAGATGATTTCCAGCAAAGGAAACAGGGACCAGTTGTACGTCGAACCGAGGTTGCACAGATAGCTGGAGTAGCCCGGTGGAGGCACATCCGGCAGCGCCATCGACGGGCACAGGTACAGCTTGATGGCTCGCGATGCTACCGGTTCATTGGCCGGATCGAGCGGGCTCAGCGATTTGTTGTATTTCTGGAACAGGGCATCCTGTTCGATGTACGGGAGCAGATCGGTGAACGGACTGTAGTTCGGGTAGTTCTTCAAGTTGTTGGGGAAGCAGCCGTAGTCGAGATGGTAGTGGTGCAATGCCACGCCCATCTGTTTGAGGTTGCTGCTGCAGATCATCTTGTTGGCTGCTTCACGCACCTTCTGTACGGCAGGAAGCAGCAGGGCCATCAAGAGGGCAATGATGGCAATCACGACCAGTAGTTCAATCAGCGTAAAAGCCTGTCGGCGACGCATGGTGATTTCTCCGAAGGAAGAAGGGCGGACGTTGTCATCCGCCCGGATGAAAGGGATGAGATTACAGGCTCAGCTGTAGCCGATAACGACGATAGCCAATGACGCCGGCGGAGATGCCCACGAGGCCGATCATGGCCCACGTGGAAGGTTCCGGGACGGCAGCGCCAGGTAATGGTTCAAAAAAAGCTTCAGCCTGCGTGCTGGCGCTGGGATTCCACACCGTATCGACCGCGAAGCGATCGAAGCTTACGGAACTCTCCATTGGCGTGATATCAAACTGGTAGCTGTCCGCATTGCCGGGCACCTGGAACTGCAGCCAGTAGTCGCGAATAATGCCACCGAACCCACCTGAGATTGGTTGGTTGAAAGTAATCG
>CAYPJB010000079.1:0-13790 GCA_964410845.1 uncultured Bacteroidales bacterium
CAGCCTGCTGGGTGGCACCACTTCTCCACGAATCACCTGCATGATGGTGTTCACCGGAGTATCGGCCCGGAACGGCGGACGACCTGTAAGCATCTCGTACAACATCGCACCCAGCGAGTACGTATCTGTTGCAGGGCCAATGAGGCCAACATCGCCCAATGCCTGTTCGGGCGACATGTAGCTCGGCGTACCCATGATGGAGCCAGCGTTGGTGAGTCCGCTCGAAATGCCCTCTTCCTGCTTGGCCAGGCCGAAGTCGGTAATCTTGGGTGTGCCATACTCCACAGTCACGTGCGTCATGATGCTCTGACGCGACGATGATTTGCTCATCGATTTCTGCGAGCTTTTCCCCCCACCTGCACTGGAACCACTACGGGCATCGCCCAGCACAAAAGGTTGCAACAAGATGTTAATGGGCTTCAGATCACGGTGGATAATGCCGACTTCGTGTGCCGAGTGCATCGCTCGTGCAAGCAGTTCGATGAGCCGAGCAGCAGCTCGAGGTGGCTGCGGTATACTGCGAAGCTTTTCAGCCAGGTTGCCACCTTCGACTAGCTCCAGGGCGATGTAGGCATTGCCTTGATGGCTTCCAACATCGTACACATTCACGATGTTGGGATGCTGAAGCTTGGCGAGCGCCTCGGCTTCAGCCTGGAAACGTTTGAGTTGTGTCTCATCAGCAAACTTGCCCGCCAGAATCATCTTGAGGGCGACGAATCGATTGAGAGCGATCTGACGGGCCTTATACACCACGCCCATGCCGCCTCGCCCTAACTCACTGATAATCTCATAGCCTGCAACAGTAAATTCAGCGCCGACACTGCTGGAAGCGGGCAGAGATAATGGCTCAGCCTTGGCAGCCATCGTTTCCGGCGAAGCCGGCACTGGCTCGCCAGGTTGATAGGCCATGGTGGCATCGGTAGCAGACTGCGGTTCGCTCATGAAACACTGGAGGAAGTGGCTAATCTCTATCGATTATCCTGTATTCTCCGTCAGTTTTCGAGATGAACCCACACTTGGACTTCATAACAGGCCCAGTGACCTGAGCGATTATGCATGATGTGCCAACTGGGGGGTTCCCGTCATTCCCCCCTTTAAAAACGGACCAGGCCCATGATTTGCATCATAGGCCTGGCCCACCACCACCCTTTCTCCCCGAAAGGAGACTCCATCAATTCTTGTCGTCGCTATATTCCTTGCTCGAAGCGTGTGGCACGAAAATCCACGAGAGACGCTCAGCCACGTGACGGAGGAACAGTTCACGGAATTGCGACAAGGTGACTTCGCTATCGCTGAGCGGACGCATACCGTTGGGAAACTTGAATGAGTACGAATTAGGACCCCAGACCGGAATGGCCTGATCGCTCTCAGTGCCAATGCGATGCACGCTCACCGACGCATCACAGGTTCCTTTGTAGAATTGCTTCCAGCCTTCTTTTTCATAGAAGCCAATGCGACGCAGTTCGACAAACACCACGTAATCAACATTCAGTCCCTGCCCGATTTCGTATGGGGTCTTCCATTCCTGGTGCTCGTCCATCCACTGATGCACCTTGGCAGACAGGACAATTTCAGGTTTCTTCTTGGTGTACCCCGCCACCAGTTGCGAGAGCAGATTGTTCACATCACGATCAAAATGGCCGACATCAATCTGATGATGCTTGCCCAGATGGCACACAATGGCCACTCGCTTGGCATCTTTTTCGAAGTGGTACTGGATATTGGCTTTATCTTCAACGCCGAGCATATCCATCGTCAGCAACACAGGCGCAAGCATACCGCAGCCTACCAGAAAGATGGCAAACAACAGCCCCAGCCCTAATGCTAGTTTTTTCATCTCCACGTCCCCCTGTTCCAGCTGAAGGCTGTAGCCTTTTACCAGAACCGAGCGGGACCATAGCGAGAAATACCATCCATGCAATACCAATTAACCATAGACGTAAAAGAAAACGAGAGCCAGACTGGCTCTCGTTTGGAATAGTAACAAAAGCAAGCTAACTTGCCTTAACCACCCAAAGTAATGGGAGGGCTGGTAGGACCTGCCTTCGTGTTCTTGGGGATTTCGATCTTTTCCTTCGAGGAACACCCCAGAGCACCCAGCAGGACGATAGTTAACATCAGTAAACGGAACATACGAATAGAACTCCCAGTCTGTGTGTTTGATGACTAATCAAGAATGCTTGACGTATCGTTGTTAAGACCATCACGACGGCCACCCAACTGCTGAAAGATCAACCAGTCGGTAGGGAGTGGCGTGACAAGGCCTGCAGGGGCATTGTCATTGATGGCTGCGGAAGTTCCCTTCCTTACGCCACGAGTCGAAGCATCACCGAAGGCAAACATCACCAGCGTGGGATGACGGCTACCGAAGGCCCACCAGGGGGTTTCACGAACACGACTCACTAGACCACCGATGGTTGGCAGCGAGCCAGCACCCATCCAGGCGGATTCAAAGTGGCGTGTATTGACAGGCTGTGAAGCAAACGGAGCATTCAGGGGTTCGTTGCCAATGGTTGTTTCACCAAAGAGCAGCGTGTTGGAGGTACCGTCTTGCACAGTCAGTTGGCCGAGTGTTACCGCACTACGGTTCGTCAAAACACCTTCAAACGTATTCCAGTTAAAAGGCAAAGCCGTTGGCTGGAAGGGAGGATTAAAGAACGGAGTAGCTGTGTTCGTACCTCGACCAGCTGCACCAGCCACGCCAGCATAATTGGAACGTCCCAGAAGGGGAATCGCTGGACTGGCGGTCAGTGGGAATGCATTGGCAGCAATACTGTAACCCGTAGCGCTGGTGTTGTTGTAAACATGGAAAGACACACCTACAGCCACCTGGGCATCGCCTTGCGTATCGCTGGGGCAGAGGAAGGCTTTGATCTTGGCCTGAGCCACGGCAAAGTTTGGATTGGAAGGTACTGCCAGGAACCAGGGCAATCCAACCGAACGGATATCCAGGTTCATTGGAGCAAATGGAGAAACTGGATTCACAATCTGCTTGGCAATATTGTCAGCTTCCATGTAGGGAAGCAGAATCGTCAATACACCAACCTGCTGGAAGTTCGTTGATGGGGCACCTGTTTCATTGGGAATCGGTCCCAGGTAGCCAGGAGGCAAACGATTGTAATCGTTATGAAAATTGTGTGCTGCAATCGCTATCTGGCGAAGATTGCTGGCACAGAGCATGCGATTCGCAGCTTCGCGGACTTTCTGAATCGCAGGCAATAGAAGAGCCATCAACAGGGCGATGATTGCAATCACCACCAACAATTCGATGAGCGTAAAGGCTCGTCGACGAACACGCATAGGAGAGTCTCCAAACACGGAACAAGGGATAGACGACAGTCCCATCATACCGCAATCAACTGTCTTAGCAACGACAACTTGATGATTACTATGTGAAATCGTAGTGTTGATCCTTTCAAGGAATGTCCAACTCAAACAGATAGATGAGTCGATAGCCGGATTTTGGTTAAGTACCATGAATTACTTCGATTTCAGCGATGTGCCGATGAGCGATCTTCGTGATCCGCGACATCCGTTCCATCAATATCACATGGAGCTCGCACTGAAGGAAGCAGCCCAGGCCCGGGAGGAAGATGAAGTGCCTGTGGGAGCAGTTATCATCTCGCTCGATCAGGGCATCATCGCCCGGGCTCACAATCAGCGTGAACAGTTGCACGACCCGACTGCCCATGCAGAAATGATTGCCTTCACTCAGGCAGCCCAGGCTTTGAAACACTGGCGGCTGCTCAATTGCATCATGTACGTCACACTGGAGCCCTGCCCGATGTGTGCCGGTGCTGCTGTCCAGGCACGTCTGCCGATGCTGGTATACGGTGCACGCGACGCCAAGGCTGGTGCCTGCCATTCACTCTATGAGATCACCAGCGATGTACGGCTGAACCATCGAGTCGATGTTATTGCAGGAGTGGAGGCAGAACGCTGCGGTGGGATACTGTCAGAATTCTTCAGGCAGAAACGGCTTCGATTGTAGTTATTGCGGACTGCTTCCCAGCAAAACGGAAAGCAGAGCATTCAGCAACAACGCACATCAGTTGTTTCCCGTTCTCTGTGCCAATCGATGCCCGACTTTGGCGCTGCTGACTGTCTTCAACGAGACTTCCTCGACAGGAAGCTTCACCGAGCGACGACAACGAGGACACAGGGAGATCGAACCGCCCTTCTCCCGCCGATACCGGATCTTCTGCTGGCAATGCAGACAACGCACATGGAAAAAGTCGTTGACTTCCTGTTCACCACGCCACCAGGTCAGTAGTTGGACTATCATGATCACGTCCTCGCTTCTCTTCTCTGTACTAGACGACCGAATCGAAAGTTTCGTTTGCTTGTTACTGTAGATTCAACCCCGGTTCCATACACAAAGGTTTCGTTCCTCAGCAAACTTTCACCCTTCGACTGAAGCCTCCGCTTTATACAGGCACTTCGACCAGCACGCTACGCCATTTAACCGATGCCTGCTGAAATGCTGATGAGTTGGCCGTGATAAATACGTGAGTATGACCTATTCCTTTTACCCTCCCCAAGTTACAGAGGACTTGGAGAGTTTGGGTAAGTAGAATCTCATGTAGAATTCATCACGTTTGCCGGAAGGAAGCATGCGATGCCCGAGACTGGTCTGGTTGCTGCGATGACAGGAGTACGTCAACCATTCAAGCTGATGGAGTACCCCGTACCGGAACCGGAGCCCGGCGCGATTCTGGTGAAAGTAACCCAAGCCAATATCTGTGGCAGCGATCTGCACCTCTGGCGAGGCGAATACGTACCAAGCGATACCGGTCGCAGTAACTTCCGCAGTGTAGGCCATGAGATGTGTGGCGTGGTAGCCAAGCTGGGCGAAGGTGTCACCAGCGACTCTACTGGCACGCCACTGCAAGTTGGTGACCGGATTGCCTACCGTTACTTCGTTGCCTGCGGTCGCTGTCGGGCTTGCCTGCGAGGATTCACACCACGCTGCCCGCATGGCATGCGGTTCCGTCATCCGCCCGATGTCTGGCCTCACTTCAATGCTGCCTACGGGCAGTATTACTATCTGCGTCCCGGGCAGGTCGTGTTCAAGATTCCCGATGGCGTGCCTGACGACCTGGCTGCACCCGCCAACTGTGCTCTGGCGCAGGTGGTCTACAGCTTCTACCTCGCCAAGGTGGGCCTGGGCGATCACGTGGTAGTGCAAGGTGCAGGCGGTCTCGGCGTTCTTGCAGCAGCAGTCGCCAAGGAACGTGGAGCGGCCAGCGTTACCGCGATAGATCGCATCGATGATCGATTAGCCCTGGCCAGGCAGTTCGGGGCCGATCATCTCATTGACATGAAGCAGCATCGAACTCCAACAGAGCGCATCCAGGCAGTCAGGAAACTGACCGATGGCTGGGGTGCTGATGTCGTTCTGGAAGTGGTTGGCAAAGCGAACGCAGTCCCTGAAGGAGTCGAGATGCTCGGCAACGGTGGCACCTACGCCCTCGTAGGTTGCATCTGTGCCGGCGACCTTTGTTCGTTTGATCCAGCTTCGCTGGTGCTGCCTGGCAAGAACGTGCTGGGCATCATGTGGTATGATGCCCCCAGCCTGCTCTTCTCGCTCGACTTCCTGGCCAGGCACAAGAACAAGTATCCTTTCGAGAAACTTGTCTCGCATCGATATCCTCTGAAGGATATCAACGAAGCGTTTGCCCACCAGGATGCAGGATTAGCTCAACGCTCCGCGCTGTTGCCGTGGGCGTAATCCATGCGCTCTATTCTGCTTTGGCCACAATTACCTTGGCAGGTCGCAGGACACGGTCGTGATAGACATATCCCGCCTCGGCTTCGATGAGGATCGTGCCTGTAGGCTTGTCAGAAGGCTGCTCCATGATGGCCTGATGCAGGTTAGGATCGAACGGCTGATCAACGCAGACCATTCGCTTGATACCCTGCCGGGCCAGACCATCGAGCAGGAGTTTCTGCATCATCACGATGCCCTTGGTGATCTCGTTTTCTTCTTTCATGTTCATCAGGAACCGATCGAAGTTATCGAGAGCAGGGAGCACTTCCAGTGCCAGGGGACGCTGTGCGTACTTCCGTTCAATCTCAGCCTCTCGTAGCGCGCGTTTCTGGTAGTTGTCGAAGTCAGCCTGGGTCCGGCGAAGCATGCTCAGATAAGCGTCCCTCTCTTCGGAGACCTTGAGCAGATCATTGTTCTCAGACTGCGACTCTACCACTTCAACCACCTTCTCTGCTGGTTCGTTCTTCTGTTTCTTGTCGCTATCGTTCATCATGACTACCTTCCTTCTTCTCGTCTCCTGTCAGCCACTCTTTCACACGGTCGAGGAAGCCCTTCCGCTCCGACGAAACGTGTTTCTGGTCGATCTCCGCCAGTTCACGCAACAGTTCTTCCTGGCGTTTCGTCAGCTTCTTCGGAATGTCAATCAGTGTTCGGATCAGCAGGTCACCATGGCCTCGGCCACGCACATCGGGCATGCCTTTGCCACGAACACGGAAAATGTCTCCATGGTTGGTGCCGCGAGGCAACGTGATCGATGCCGCGCCAGTCAACGTGGGCACTTCCAACTCACCGCCCAGAGCTGCCTGCGAGAAGGTGATAGGCATCTCGCAGAGGAGATCCGTTCCATCACGCTGGAAGACCTGGTGAGGCTTGATGCGAACACGACAGTACAGATCGCCACGCGGGCCGTTCGCTTCGGTCACTTCGCCTTCGCCTGGAAGTCTGATACGGCTGCCACTATCGACGCCAGCGGGAATGCTGACATCAAGCTTGCGTTTGCCCAGCACCTGCCCCTGGCCATCACACTTGGAACATGGATCAGTAATGATCTCGCCTCGGCCACCGCAACTGGGGCAGGCAACCTGGATCTGGAAGAATCCCTGTCGAGTAACAACGGCGCCACGCCCTCCACAACGGTTACACTTGGCAGGGCGTGAACCCTTCTTCATGCGCGAACCCTGACACTCAGTGCAGACTTCAGCGCGGTTGAATTCGATGGTCCTGGTGACACCCTTGAAGGCATCGGAAAGATCGAGTTCGACATCGATCTGCAGATCCTGTCCCTGGTTACGCCGCTGTCGCGAGCTGCCCCCATTGAAGGAGCCACCGAAGATGTCTCCGAAGAGATCAAAGATATCGTTCAGGTTGGAGAACCCGCCCGGCCCACCGCCACCCATATCGCTCATACCCGCGTGGCCGTAACGGTCGTAGCGTTCCTTCTTGGCAGGATCGCTCAGCACGTCGTAGGCTTCCGCGGCTTCCTTGAACTTGGCTTCCGCCTCGCTGTCGCCGGGGTTGCGGTCGGGGTGATACTGCATCGCCAGCTTGCGGTAGGAACGCTTGATCTCGTCCCCACTGGCTGTTTTGGTGACGGACAGTACTTCGTAATAATCACGTTTTGTCATTGTTGGCATAACCCGCTATCCACCGCACAAACCGAAACGCCAGCGAGACGAGCTGCGCTGGCGCTAAGGACACCACAGTATTATACGACCTTACTGAGCTTCAGCAGGCTCTTCCAGTACATACGAATCGTAAATCCAGGAAGCGATCACCGCCCCCAGTACCGGTCCTAACAGATAGACATAACAGTCGCTCATTTTCCCCCAGTTATTGCTGATGCCCGCTTCCCAGACGGCTGTTCCGAGGTAGCGTGCCGGGTTCATGGCCGCCCCGGTGAACGGGAAGCCAAAATACAGAATCACCATGGCCAGCAGGCCGACACCCCACCCACCCAGCCTGGGGGCACGTCGATCGATGATGGTGCCAAAGATGACAAGGGTCAGCACGAAGGTCATCAGCAGTTCAATCAGGGTGGACATGGCCATCAGTTGCATATCCATCTCACGATGGAAAAGCTTCTGCATCGATGCTTCACTGTGTGGAGTGCCTAGCCCGGCACTGGAAACGACGCTACCTGCCAGGCTGAAGAGCACTGTCAGAAAGAAGCCCGCGATGAGCGCACCAATGACCTGGGCCAGAATGTAGTACCAGGCCTGCTTGCCGCTCAACTTGCCCACGAAGAGCAAGCCAATGGTAATGGCGGGATTTGCAAAACCACCGGAGACATTCATCGTCATGGTGATGGCGATGGCAAGGCCCACTGCATGGGCGAGAGCAATGCCCAGCAGGCCCACACCTTGCTGGCCGGAAGTCTGCAGGAACGAATCCATGCAGATGGCACCAGCGCCGACAAAGGTATAGATCAGGCTGCCGAGCAATTCTGCCACGCTCTGCTTGTACAACGTCTTCATGCGTTCCTCAATAAATTACTTCGGCTCCACCCGCTGACGATACAGATCAAAACCTGCCTGCCAGGCAGACTGTTCATTTTCAAAGGGCGATTCCGTCTGGGCCAGCGTTTGCCGAGATGTGGCAGTGAGCAGTTCAACGGCTACACGCCAGCCCACACCCGTTGGCATGGGGAAGACGGAGAGTTCGCAGGTAGGCAGATCAGTGCCGGTGACACGAATCGTGTGATCGTCAATGGACTCTACCTTGCCACCACGCTGCGTTAACCAGAAAGGTATCGCGACCATAGTGTCACTCCTCCGATACTGTCAATGTGGGAGAAGGGGATAAGAATTCAATAGGAGTCAGTAAAGGCCCTTACATCTTGTCGTTGGTTTCAATGCCCAGCAAATACAAGCCCTGTTTCAGCACCCTGGCTGTCAGATCGCAGAGATACAACCGTGACTGTTGCAGTTCCTTCGTCTCCGCCTTCATCACCGAACACTTATCGAAGAAACTGCTGAAGGCACTGGCCAGATCCCACAGATAACTGGTGATGACGTTAGGCCGATAGTCAGCCACTGCTGCATCGAGTGCTTCGGGGAAGCGGAGGACTGCCAGCCCCAGGGCACGTTCCGCCGGCGTATCGAGGGAGATGTTGGGCACAGTCTGTCGAATGCTCTCAGGCGTCACCCCCACCTTGCGGAAGATCGACTGAATGCGAGCGTAGGCATACTGCATGTACGTGCCGGTGTTGCCTTGCATGGCCAGCATCTTGTCCCAACTGAAGATGTAATCGGTGCTGCGGTTCTGGCAGAGGTCGGCATACTTCACTGCACCGATGCCGACCACCTGAGCTACCTTTGCTCGTTCTTCGTTGGTGAGTTCCGGGCTGTTCTCGTCAACGATCATCCGTGCCCGTTCGATGGATTCATCTAGCAGGGCACTCAGTTCGATAGCTCCGCCTTCTCGTGTTTTGATCGGTTTGCCATCAGCACCCAGGACGGAGCCGAACGAGATGTGGTGCAGATCGACTTCAGTATAACCCCACTTCCTGGCAATGCTGAAAAGCTGTTGGAAGTGCAGTGACTGTCGGAAGTCAACCACGTAAAGGACGACGTTGGCTTTCAGTGTTTCGACACGATCTCGAATCGTGGCCAGATCCGTGGTGGTGTAGGTGAAGGCACCATCGCCCTTTCGTACCAGCGACGGTGGCTGATTCTCGCCATGGAAAATGACAAGAGCCCCCCTGCTCTCTTCCACAATGTTCTTCTGCTGCAGTTCAGTTACCACATCGGCGAGCATCGGGTTGTAATAGCTTTCGCCATGCACCAGGTCGTAAGGCAGGATGCCTAGCTTGGTGTAGACCTTGTCAAGTTCCGCCTGGCACCAGGGCATCATCCGCTTCCAGAGTGCAACGTTCTCCGGGTCGCCGCGGTGGAGCTTGGCTGTTTCCTGCCTGCAAGCTTCGGCGATGGATTTGCCACCCGCATCTTCCTCGTCATCGCCTCCTTCTTCCTTGATCAAGTTTCGGACGTGGATGTAGAGCCTGACCATTTCATCGACTGGGTCCTTGTCAAGGGCAGCCTGATCGAGGAAGTTCTTCCAACCATAGATGAGGATGCCAAACTGGGTACCCCAGTCGCCCAGGTGGTTATCCGTGGTGACGTGATGTCCCATAAACCGCAGGATGCGGGTCAGGCTGTCGCCGATGATGGTGCTGCGCAGGTGGCCAACGTGCATGGGCTTGGCCACGTTCGGTGAACTATAGTCGATGACGTAGTTGAGTGGCTTGTTGAGAGTGGGTACGCCGAGCCGGGGATCGTTGGCGAGGGTGTGGAGCTGCTGACTGAGCCAGGCGTTGGTGAAGCGGAGGTTGATGAAGCCTGGGCCAGCCACTTCGGGAGTGTCGAGGCCGGTGACATCCAGTTTGGTGATGAGTTCCTTCGCCACCTCTTGCGGTTTCTTGCCCAGTTGCTTGGCAAGAGCCATCGCCCCATTGGCTTGGTAGTCGCCAAACTTGGGATCCTTCGTGGGCTTGAGGGTATCAGTCTGGGGGGCATCCGGAACAAGCTGGGCAGTAGCAGCATGGATTCGGGACTGGAGATGAGTGAGCAGGTTCATAGTCGATCTTGGTTCGGTTTGGTGTGGATACCTTCAAGATAGGGGACAAGGGGAAATGTTCAGGGGGTATGGTTCCCCTCTCCCCTCTGCGGGAGAGGGGCTAGGGGTAAGGGGGCTGCATGATGGTCATGTTGACAAGTTGTCGAGTTACCAGCTTGGCGCCTTGTGTGTGTGGGTTGTACAGTAGTGAACAGGCCATGTTTTCATGTCGCAGCGGAATATCAGGTTGGGCGCGGCGTGTGTGCGCGAGTTGGAGTACCGGCTTTAGCCGGCCTGCGGTTCCGGAAATGAGAACCAACTACCGCAGCACCCCGTGCGCGCGTCGAGTAGCCAGCCTTGGGCGCGCCGTGTGTGTGTGTGGATGTCGATTGCCGCCTCAAGGCGGTACTCCAACAAATGCGCACGAAAGCCCCTTGGTGGCTGATTCAGCTTTCGAGATTGTACCAATCGGGGGTGTTGGAACTCAACCTGTACAAGCTTCGGAATTATGGAAGTTTCTGGTGACGTTATCTCAATGCGTCTAATGGTGTCTCATTGGTTCAAAGGAATCTACGCAGTGCGACTGAGACGAGATGTCATGATTAACAATCAACCAACAACAAACAACCACCAACTACTCCCTCACCGTCTCTTCACAAACTCGCTATACTATGGCTAACCAGAAATTCACTGAGGAAGCCAATGACCACGGTGGATCCCCCTCGACCTGCAGCCACTAGCCAGGTGCCGATGACCGCCAAACCCAAATTCACCTGGATTCGCAAGCACCTCCTGACGCTGGAAGAACTCGACCCCGTTGAAATTGAACTCATCCTCGATACCGCTGAGGGGTTCGTCGAGATTAATCAACGCAAACGCAAGATCGTTCCCGTCCTCAAAGGCAAAGCGGTCGTCAATCTCTTCTTCGAACCCAGCACCCGCACCAAGACCAGCTTCAGCCTCGCCTGCAAACGCCTGTCAGCTGATGTCGTTGACTTTGCTTCCAGCAACTCGAGCTTGAGCAAAGGCGAAACGTTTATCGACACTGCCAAGAACATCGAAGCGATGGGCATGGACATCATGGTCATTCGCCATGCGATGAGTGGCTCGCCTTTGCTGCTGAGCAAGCATGTGAAGTGTGGCGTGATCAACGCAGGCGATGGTGCCCACGAACACCCGACACAGGGGCTGCTCGATTCGTTCACCATCAGGCAACGCAAAGGGAAGATCGCAGGCCTGACCGTTGGTCTGGTAGGCGACATCGCCCATAGCCGCGTGGCCCGGAGCAACATCCAGGCACTGACGAAGCTGGGGGCCCGGGTGATTGTCTGCGGTCCACCCACGCTGATCCCGCACGACATTCGTGAACTGGGAGTCGAGGTGGAATACAACCTCGACAGGCTGTTGCCTCAGCTTGATGTGGTGAATCTGCTTCGCATTCAATTTGAACGGCAGCGGAATGGCTTGTTCCCTTCGATTGGCGAGTATGCAGCCCTCTTCGGCATGGATGGCCGACGGATGAAGTTGTGTAAGCCTGATACGTTGATCCTCGCCCCAGGTCCGATCAACCGAGGCATCGAAATGACGCCTGAGGTAGCAGACGGCCCGAACTCCGCGATTCTGGATCAGGTCACGAATGGCGTCGCGATCCGCATGGCCGTGCTGTATCTGCTGTGTGGTGGCGGGCAGATGAGTGAGTTGGAGTAGGGAACAGGGTTCAACACGAGTTTGGCAGCTTGGCGACTGCCGCTCTCAGATTGGTGGACTTGCTCATGGCGGATCGCTTCAGCAATAAACTGGCGACGCTCGGGTTTGTACTTCCCGAAGGCGACACGCCACCTTCCGAGAAGCTCGTCCGCAATTTCGAACGCCGCTTCAAGTTGAACTTGCCGGCCGACTTCCGGTCGTTTCTGGTCTTGCACGGCGGGGTGAATGGCACGGCGATCTGCCCGATGATCGAGCCGACACCGTTCGGTACCTCGACTATCATCACCGCGTTCTATGGCTTCCACGAGGATGAAATCGGCGACACCACCGAGATGATCGAGGGGGCACCCGACATCATTGCGCTCGGAAGTGAAGGCCTTGGCCGTATGTTCTGGTTATTTTGCGCCGAACCATATATCGGTCACGTGTTCGTGCGAGACCACTACGGCCGGTCGTCCTGGTCGGACGAGGAATTCTTCAAATGGCCTGACCTCGCGCCGGAAATTCGCCACTACCTCGATCTACGCCGCGAGGGGAAGCTACCGGAGAAGCCGGAGGGTTTTGAGGACGTTTATCTGGTGGCGCGAAGCTTCACCGACTTCATCGACAGCTTGCAACCGTACCATGACGCCGAATAAGACCCTGCGCCTGAGGTAGATGAGCGAGTTGGAATAGGGATGTTAGATTCCACCTCATGATTGAAGGTTGTTCTGATGGACCCCACTTTTTGGATCATCATCGGTTGCTTTGTCTGGATGGTCATTGGGGTGTTCGTTCTGGGTAATGCTGCAGAAAGAAGAAAGTCGGATGAGTTGTTTTTCTTTCCGGATTGCGGAATCGACATTCTGTCATTGGCCTACTTCGTACTTTGTCTTTTAGGCTGGCCCTTGGTGTTGCTACTGGCCAACTATTTTGATCGATCCGTGAAAATACTTACACCACAACCTGCCACCCACCGACTGCATCAAGCCAAGTTAACCGCAGGTGCAGAAGGAATCACGCTGACTGATCTTCAGCCGACGGGGAAAATCGAGGTGGCGGGAGTCACTCACGATGCCCAGGTGCAGCACGGTTTCCTGGAAGCGGGCGTGAAGGTGGTGGTGTGTGGGACGTACATGAACCATACAGTGGTGAAGCGGGCTGATTGAGAAAGTGTGAATTGCAAAGAGCGGCGAAGCGTAAGCTTGCCGGTGAGTCGTGCAATCGCTGAACGGCTCACCGGCGGACTTACGTCGCGCCGCTCTTGGATACAATACGATGTGAAGCGTGTGGATGAGTTGAAGAGAATAAATCACATGAGGCAAGTGGAGATGTCCATGAATCCCCAGCGAATAGCTTTCATTCTTCTCATCGGTGGCTGCTTTTGGGGACTAATTCTTTTGCCGTACTTCCTTCTTGGTGGTCTGCGGAGCTGGCTTATGTTCGCTCCCGGGTATCTGGTAACAATTGGATACGCACTGAGGGCTTATGATCGTACTTTGTCCCAATCATCCCGTAAGTATTTCTGGATCGTCTCTGCTTTCGTGCAAGGTGTATGGTTAGCCTTCGCATGTTTTGGTTTGTTACAAGGATGGTATTTCGCAGCACGTTTCGGTACCAAGGAAGTCCTTTTCAGTAGTGTCACGCTGGCCTGGTGGTCGCTTTCATTTATTGCGTCCATCTATTGCTATTACAAGGAAGATCACGTTCAAACATCTGAGTAGATCCAGCCACTCGCTTCAACTTCACCCCTCTGCTATGATAACTCATCAACTCAGGA
>CAYPJB010000080.1:0-13744 GCA_964410845.1 uncultured Bacteroidales bacterium
GGGCAACCGACATCCCGGGCTTGGCCTGGTCATCACCTGTGACCTGGAAAGGAAAAGTTTTCGTCACCAGTGTGACACGGGAAGGCACACCTGAAGTCGCTTCAGAAGCTCGCAAAGGACTTTACTTCGGTGGAGAAAAGAAAACGGCACCTGATGCCAAGTACACCTGGAAGGTCTATTGTTTGGATGAACAAACTGGAAAGATTCTCTGGGAAAAAGTAGCCCATCAAGGAAAAGTGGATCGTGGCAAGCATGTGAAGAACAGTTACGCTTCGGAAACGCCAGTTGTCGATGCTGATCGACTCTATGTCTGTTTTGGCAATATTGGTTTGTTCACCTTCGATCACGATGGCAAGGAACTATGGAAGTATGCTATCCCCAGTATGCCAACGGCATACAGCTGGGGACCTGCTGCATCCCCGACGATTCACCAGGGCAGAATCTACTTCGTTTATGATAACGACAAGGCTTCTTACATCATTTGTCTGGATGCCAAAACAGGTAGCCAGCTTTGGAAGCAGGATCGTGATGAGAAGAGTAACTGGGCAACGCCCTATGTGTGGGTGAATGACAAACGAACTGAAATCGTGACAGCAGGAACGAAGAAGGTTCGCTCTTACGATCTCGAAGGCAATGTACTCTGGGAAGTGGGTGGCATGTCAACTATCACCGTGCCTACCCCCTTTGCCGCAGATGGCCTGCTTTATGTTTCCTCAGGATATGTCATGGATCAGAAGAAGCCACTGTTTGCCATCAAGCCGGGGGCAACAGGTGATCTCACCACCAAAGCAGATGAACCACAGCATCCATCGGTGGCATGGGTACAGCGGAAGGCAGCTTCCTACATGCCTACCCCACTCGTCTATAAGGGCTTGTGCTATGTGCTCTACGATCAGGGCTTTATTGCGTGTTACGATGCCAAAACCGGTGCAGAAGTGTATGGCAAGCAGCGATTTAAAGGTAAGACTAGTGGTTTCACTGCCAGCCCCTGGGCCTACAACGGCAAGATCTTCTGCCTGAGTGAAGATGGCGATTGCTTTGTCGTTGAAGCCGGTCGCGAGTTCAAGCAGGTTGGCATCAATTCGATGGAAGAATTTTGCATGGCAACGCCCGCCATCACGGAGAAGAGCCTGCTGATACGGACTGCCAGTAAGCTCTACTGCATCCGGTAGTTGTTGGAGTTTCACTTGCAATGACGAGCAAGGGGTTAAGATGCAACTCTGGTATGCATTAAGTTGTGGATTGTTGCTCGCACTCACTGGAGTGCCACAACAGTCTGCTTCTCCACCGGAGATACGCGATGGTTTCAAGCTGCCTCCGGGATTTTCCATCACCCAGGTAGCTGGGGCTAACCTTGCCAATGATATCTACTGCATCACCTTCTCTCCGTCCGGTGAATTACTCGTTAGTGGGCGTGGCTACATCAAGCAGCTGGTCGATACTGACGGCAATGGTACGTATGACCAGGCAGTACGGATCGCTGATCACCCAAAAGATGGTGCGATGGGGTTACTGGTTGATGGTGATAAACTCTATTTCGTTGGTGATGGTGGCATCCGCCGAATGCCATGGAAACCAGGCACGTTTCAACCATCTTCAGAGCTAGTGTACAAACTGAAAACAGGTGGCGAGCATGATGCCCATGCCATCAAAAAGGGACCGGATGGCTGCTTCTATGCGCTCATTGGCAACATGGCAGCCAGCAAGCTGGAACTAAAGTCGCCCCCGGTCATCGGTGGTGTCGTGCTCAAGCTCTCTGCCGATTTCAAAAATGCTGAAGTGATCTGCGACGGCTTCCGCAATGCGTACGACATGGACTGGAGTCTCAAGGGCGAGCTCTACACTTATGATTCGGACAACGAAAGGTGTATGGGGCTACCCTGGTACGAAGGGTGCCGGTTCTATCGTGTGGAGAAAGGCGCCCACTATGGTTGGCGAACACCACAATATGGTCAGTTCTGGAGGCTGCCTTCCTATCACGATGCCTGTCGAGAACCTGTATTGGATTTGGGGCGAGGCTCACCAACGGGAGTGGTCTGCTATCGTCATGATCAGTTTCCTGATGAGTATCGCGGTAATTTCTTTCTCCTCGATTGGACGTTTGGGAATGTTCATCGAGTCAACATGAATCATGGCAAACCAGTTGCTTCGCTCTTTCTACAAGTAGGACCAGGGCAGGGGTTTGCTCCCACAGCTGCTGCCATTCACCCCATGACTGGTAGCTTATTTCTCTCATCCGGCGGGCGTGGCACTGCAGGTGCTGTCTATCGAATACAAGCCGATGCAGCACTCCATACCTTGGCAACAAGTGGCTTTCTCAAGCAGCCACTGACTCTCAATGATACCTTGACAAATACACCAGAACGAAGACAGCAAACTCTCGACGAAGTGTTCTCCAGTTGGAAGCAGAATACAGACCTTGCGTTGGAATTGAAATACCTGACCAGGCTGCAAAGTGCTCTGGGTGCCATAGGCACCAGGAATTCAAGCAAGGCCTTTCTCGAAGGGTATGCTCTACTTCCTGGTACTCAACATCCTGATACTACCAAGTTGCGTGACAGCATACTCGCCGAGGTTCGGCAACGATTTCCTGCTCGTGATGAACGACTCAATCGTGAGTTGGGTCGTACCTTTGCCTTGCTCAATGACACACATCCACAAACACTTCAAAAGCTGGTGAAACAACTTACTCCAGTCAGTTCACCCAGCCAAGATGTACATCACCTCTTCGTGCTGGCTTGCATATCCGCACCGCGAACCACGGAACAGCGGAACACCATTGCGAATGCACTCCTGGGGCTCGAAGCTAAATACGAAAAAGCAAAGATTCAACGAGAACGACACTGGTTTGCCAGGCTGCAGGAATGTGCTGCGGCTCTGCTGGCAATCGATCCGGATATGGGCAATACTATTGCTGCACATCCACAGTTCGGCCATTCCAGGCATCTGCTCTACCTGGCATCTGGGCAGGTGCCTGTTAATGTCATTGCACCAAAGCTGGTTTCCATTGTTGAAAAAGATGCTGATTATGAGTGGACACCCCGTTTGATCGAAGTGCTCGGCAAGAATCCCAGCACTTCGATGTTGAAGCGATTTCGGCAGAAGTGGGAAGAGCCTGCCTTGCGTGATCCGCTTCTGCCGTACATATTCCAACATGCCAGCGAAGAGGATCGGAATATCTTACTGGAAGGACTGTCTTTGCAGGATTCCAAACGGGCAGCCATGGCACTGCGTGGACTGTCGCGATTAAGTAAGCCTGAGGGCGAATGGCTGGAACGTGAACTGGTGGCCATCCTGACCAAGCTGAAGCAGGAAATCCCAGTGGAATTGGCAGCCAATTTACGTGTACGACTGCGAAGCATCACCAACTCAGCATCACAAGAACAATTGGAAACCATGCCGGTTCCAGCATTGGAGAAGTGGATACTTCGTCATTATCCAGCAACAAAAACACGCATAGTCGGGGCAGATGGGATTGATCTGGAAGCCTGGAAGACGCAAAAACCTCGCCTTATCTGGGAGAAGGCAAGCCTGGCCGAGGGTGAAAAACACTTCACTAAACTTTGTGCAGCATGCCATCGAGGTAGTGGAGCTCTCGGACCTGATTTGCACGGCATCGGAAAACGGTTCAGCAGGGATGATCTCCTGACAGCGATATTGCAGCCTAATAAGGATGTTTCCAATCGGTACCGCACTACGATCTATGTTACACAAGACGGACAAGTGTATTCAGGGCTGGTAATTTATGAAGCCATTGATGGAGTGATCCTGCAGACTGGTGCCGAAGCCACTATTCGTATCCCAGGCAGCCAGCTAGGCACAAAACGAACGTCAGATCGTTCACTCATGCCGGCTGGGCTTCTTGATAAACTTTCCGACCAGAATGTTGTTGATTTGATAGGCTGGCTTCAACAGTACTAAAAGGAAATCTCCCCTTCGCTCGAAGGGGAGTGACTTGCAAGCTACCCACGTCTGCCGATACCGTAATAGGTGTAACCGAGTTGCTTAAGCGTTGCGGGTTCGTAAATATTACGACCATCGAAGATAACGGGCTCTTTCAACATTTCCTTGATGAGTAGGAAATCGGGGGTACGAAACTCTTGCCATTCGGTAACTATCACCAGAGCATCAGCACCCTGGAGTGCGTCATAGCGACGTTCACAGTAATGCAGTTTGTCGCCATATTCATCACGCACGTTGTTCATGGCTTCCGGATCGTGTACTTGTAGCTTTACGCCAGCTGCGAGCATCTCGTCTATAAGTGTCAGGCCCGGGGATTCCCGGATGTCATCTGTTCGAGGTTTGAATGCCAACCCCCAGACTGCCAGGGTCTTGCCCTTGAGCTTGTCACCGTAGTGCTGTTTGATTTTGGCAGGCAGCACCTGTTTCTGAAGATCGTTGACGAGATCAACTGCCTCAATCAACTTGGAGCTTACGCCTTTGTCCCGGGCCATGGCAATCAGTGCGTTAACGTCTTTAGGAAAGCAACTCCCACCATAGCCTGGGCCAGGATGCAGAAACTGAAAACCAATACGAACATCGTGGCCAATGCCTCGTCGAACATCGTTAATGTCCGCACCCATCTTGTCGCACAAGCCAGCCATCTCGTTGATAAAGCTGATCTTGGTAGCGAGCATGGCGTTGGCTACGTACTTGGTCATTTCCGCGCTTTCTGGCGGCATTGCCAGAAAAGGGCGTTCGGTGCGAAGGAAGGGGGCGTAGAGTTCATGGAGTAGCTTTTGAGCCTTTTCGCTACGGACGCCAACCACGACACGATCAGGTTTCATGAAATCATCGATGGCCGCTCCCTCTTTCAGGAACTCTGGATTGCTGGCCACTTCAAAGGGATGCTTGGTGAGAGAAGCAATCAGTTCGGTGAGTTTCTGATTGGTACCAACAGGCACCGTGCTCTTAATGACAAGGAGTTTGTAACTATCGAGTTTGCTGGCGATAGCTTTGCCGACTGACCATAGAGCCGAGAGGTCAGCAGAGCCATCATCACCTTGTGGCGTACCGACACAGAGGTAAATGACATCTGCTTTCTCGATGGCTTTCCCGAGATCAGTCGTGAAAGTCAGACGGCCTTCCTTGCGGTTGCGTTGCACCATTTCCAGCAGGCCAGGCTCGTAAATCGGCAATTTACCTGAATCGAGAATCTCAATCTTTTTGGGGTTGTTATCAACACCAATCACCTGGTTGCCGCTCTCGGCGAAACATGTGCCACTGACCAGGCCAACGTAACCAGTACCTATCACTGCCAAACGCATGGGTAGCATCTCTTGAGATGAATGGAATCAGCAAGGATGAGGATATGCATTTCATTGTAATCTGGTAATTGTAAGCTAGGTTTGAACGAGTACTTTGGATTCGCCTCATGCTTGCTCTGCTTTTTGCTGAAGTCGATTGGAATAAAGGTTTTTACTATGGTTTGGTTGGCGGCGGTGCTGGCATGGTACTTATTGCCATCACCCAGTTCGTCCGTGCCATCTTTGCCAGCAAGGAAGAAGCCAGGAATTTTGAATCTCAACAAAGTACTTATTTCGTTGGATTGGGGTTGGGAATAGCCTTTCTTCTTTGTGGACTATACTTCAAGAATGCTGAGGTTGGGGTAGCTGCAAACTCAAATGATTTGAGCAGTTTCAAGGAATTCGTCTCGATCAATGGAGGGTTTAAGGCCAAGTTTCCCGGAGTGCCACGAGAGGAAACCAAAGGCGTTCTCGGACTGACGCTCAAGCTTTTCAAGGTCGAAGAAAAGGACGGGATGATGGGAGTTGCCTACATCGACCTGCCCAATGGTGACAAGCTGACTTCCAGACAAATTGATGCTGGCCTGACGGAATCAAGGAAAGCGATTATCAAGAGCATGGACGGAAAACTGATCAAGGAAGACAATATAACACTCCAGGGCAAATACAAAGGACGTGAGCTCAGAGGCGAAGTGCCCAGCAGGAATGCTGAACTGTTTTGCAGCATGTATTTTGTCAAAGGGCGTGTCTATCAGGTGATGATCGTAGGCAAGGAATTCTGGATGAACTCTGATAAGGCTCGAAAGTTTCTGAATTCCTTCTCGCTCATCGAGTAAAGCTAACCAAGACGAATTCAATTCCTACACTGTTGCCATAGAGAATTCTCTCCAGTGGCTATGCCGTATGCATTCGATTTCAGCTTTGAGCAGCCATCAGGAAAGTCGCTGGCAGGCGTTACTCGAGTATGGACTGTCTCCCTGGCTGCAAACACAGTGGAAACAGCACGGCATCGACTGGCGTTCCATCAAATCGCTGACTGATCTGAAACGCGTCCCTTGCATCACCAAAGCAGATCTGATGCAGGATCAGCTCAACGCGCCGCCGTATGGCACCAATCTCAATCAGCCAATCTCCTCGTACGTTCGTTTGCATCAAACGTCCGGGACAACCAGTGGCCAGCCGCTACGCTGGCTCGATTCGGCTACCTCCTGGAACTGGATACTGCATTGCTGGCAGGTGATTTATGATGTTGTCGGCATTGAAAGGACTGATCGATTCTTTTTTCCGTTTTCATTTGGGCCATTCCTTGGATTTTGGGCTGCGTTTGAAGGTGCTGCCAGGCGTGGTTGTCTGGTTTTGCCAGGTGGTGGAGCAAGCACCGTTGCCCGGTTGAAATTCTTGCAGGAAAATCAGGCAACCATTTTGTGCAGTACGCCGACGTATGCTCTTCGCATGCTGGAAGTCGCTCGGGAGGAGAATATCTCACTGGAGAAATCAGCTATCAGAATGCTGATCCTTGCTGGTGAACCAGGAGCGAACATTGCCAGTACCAGGCATCTCATCGAAGCAGGCTGGGGAGCGCGGGTAATTGATCACTGGGGCATGACCGAGATAGGTCCCCTGGGTATTGAATGTCGAGAAAATCCTGGGGGTTTCCATTTGATGGAAGAAGAGTGTTATGTCGAAGTTCTTGATCCCGATTCTGATCGTGAGGCAACTTTGGGGGATGAAGGGGAGCTCGTGATCACCACGCTGGGACGTGTGCATAGTCCGGTGGTGCGTTATCGTACAGGTGATCGCGTTAGGCTTGACCCGAATCCATGTCCTTGTGGAAGGGTTTGGAAACGCTGTTTAAACGGAGTTGTAGGACGAACGGATGATATGCTGCTTATCAAAGGCAACAACGTCTATCCTTCCATGATTGAAGGAGTCATTCGAGCTAATCCTTACATTGACGAGTTCCAGATCGTTATTGACGGCCGGCGCTCCAGCGAAATGCAGTTACGTCTGGAGTTGCACCAGCGTGATGTGGAAGAACAAGTGAAAGATTCACTCATCCAGCAGTTCAGGGATCAGTACCATTTCAGGCCTGAAATCGAATTTGTCAGACCTGGGACTCTGCCACGTTCGGAAATGAAATCGAAACGAGTGGTGAGATTGACATGAGTACCTTGCGATAAGGGTAGTGGCTTCGATAGTATGATATTATGTAGGTTCGTTATTTTTGCTGATGCGTAACAACAAGATAGCAAAGCATGCTAATCAACGAATCGCTCCAGCGACAGCCGTCGAACTACTGATATACCTGTTTGGAGAAACGTTGACGTTATGACTCCACGCCTTCCTGAAATCGTCACTAACCCTCATGCTGCCCGTGAACAACTGGATGCCCAGGTGCGTGCTATTGTTCAGCATCACTTTCATCCAGATACAGGCACACCCTTCTGGATCGAGAAGGCCAAATCCTACAAATTCAACCCACTCAAAGATGTTCAAGGCTGGGCTGATATGCACTTGTTTGGTAACTTCGAAGATGAATGGTTGCGAGGCGGTCCATTGCAACGGTGGATCCCCAGGGCTTTGCAGGGCAAACCCATCTACGTCTTCGAAACGGGTGGCACCACAGGCATTCCCAAGAGCCGCATCGGTAGCGATGACTTCCGAATCGACTACGAAATGATGTCGCGAACGCTGCCCGATCAGTACTTTCCCCGTGGAAGTAACTGGTTAATGCTTGGGCCAAGCGGGCCCCGCCGACTTCGATTGGCGATTGAACATCTTTGCCAGCATCGTGGTGGCATATGCTTCTGCGTTGACTTGGATCCGCGTTGGGTGATTAAGCTGATTAAAAAAGGTAAGCTTGATGAAATGCATGCCTACAAAGACCATGTTATCGATCAGGCGTTGTCCATTCTCTCAGCAGGTCACGACATCAAGTGCATGTTCACTACACCCAAGCTGCTTGAAGCACTTGCCACAGCACTGGAGAAGAAAGGGCAATCCATCGCCAGTACCGGTATCACGGGCATCTTCTCCGGTGGCACTGAGTTTACACCTGAATTCACACGTTTTGCAGTTGAAGAACTACTCGACAACGGCAAGGTCTATATGACGCCAACTTATGGCAACACTTTGATGGGTTTGGCCTGTTCCAAGCCAGTAAGCCCTGCCGATGGATATAAGATTACTTATTATGCACCTCAGCCACGGGCCGTGATCGAGGTTGTTGACATCGATACTGAATCGAAGATCGTGGAGTATGGTCAGGAAGGCCGGGTGCGACTGAGTACACTCACCTACGAGTTCTTCGTGCCTCACTTCCTGGAGCGTGACGAAGGAATGAGAGAGCCTCCCTTTGAAAAGTATCCGTGGGATGGTGTGAGTGGAGTGAAGCCATTCAGAGGTTTTGCTTCCACAACGACAGTAGGTGTCTACTAATGGCTTTCAGATTCCAAACAAGCACGATTCACAGTGATAACACTGTGGCTGAAGGATAATGTCATGCTGCACATACCTGCACTCCGCTGGGGCGAACCATACAAGAGTCTGGATGCTGACAAGCTTATTCGTTTTGACACTGGGGAGCCGGTGGCTGAAATGAGTAAGGTAGTGGGGGGGATCGTCGAACGAGATATTCGCCATGCCCCACGTGCACGCCATTTGCTTCGTGAAATACCGATGGCCGACCTTTTTGCTTTGACGAAAAAGGCAGCAGATATATTTCTAACCGGCACGGTGGAATTGGGTGGGCAGGCACAGTCTCCTGAAGACTATGTTCGATTACAGTCTGCCACAACCGGCTTGCCGTATGTGATGTGCCGAAACAACATGAAGAAGAACCACTTCGTTATGCAGAACATGCCAGCCATCATGGATGCATTGACGCGAGGTCTGAATCCGGAGTTCTTGCGACAAGGTCATGGCATCGAGAGCAGGGGAGTGCCCCTTTCGTACCAGGCGATGTCGCCAGTACTCGGCATGATCCTGCCAAATAATTCACCAGGCGTACACTCGCTATGGCTGCCTGTTATTCCCATGCAGATCGGCTTGGTGATCAAGCCAGGATCAGCTGAACCTTGGACCCCGAACCGCATCGCAGCCTCCTTCTTCCAGGCAGGTTTGCCTAAGCAAGCTATCAGCATCTATCCAGGTGGGCACGATGTAGGTGGTTCTGTGATGAATGTCTGCAAACGCAGTCTCATCTTCGGTGGGCAAGCGACGGTGGATCAGTACAAGTCTAATCCGAATGTTCAGGTGCATGGTCCGGGTTGGAGCAAGGTCATCTTTGGCGATGACATGGCCGACCAGTGGGAGCAGCATGTTCAGGTGGTTGCTGACAGTATCGCGGTTAACAGCGGTCGTGGGTGCATCAATGCCTCTGCGGTCTACACAACGCGGCATGGCCGTAAGCTGGCCGAGGCGATTGCAGAAAAAATAGGTCCAATCCAACCACTTCCGCCTGAGGACGACAAGGCAGCACTGGCAGCCTTTACCACGCCCAAGATGGCCGAAGCCATTAATGCGGAAATTGATCAAGACCTGAAGACGCCCGGGGCAATTGATCTTACTGCTCGTTTCGGACCGCGTCTCGTCATGCATGAGCGTCATGCCTACCTTCGGCCTACCATCATTTATTGCGAATCCCCTGACCACCCGCTGACCAGGAAAGAGTATCTTTTCCCCTTTGCTGCGGTGGTTGAGACGCCACAGGATCAACTTATCAGCAAGATAGGTTCAACGCTGGTGTGCACTGCATTGACCAGGAATCCCAAGTTTCAGCGAGAGTTGCTCGATGCAGTTAATATCGATCGTTTGAACTTTGGCCCTATTCCCACGGTTCAGCTCAATTGGTTACAGCCTCATGAGGGAAATATCGTTGAATTCCTTTTCCGCAGCAGGGCTCTCCAATATGCAGAGGGAGCCTTAGCCATATAATTGGCTCAGTATTCCTGTGACGAAAAGACAGCTGGCGATAGATGATGACACCCAGTTTCCAGTTCGACTTTCAGCCATTAACCCGCGTGATCAGTGGCTCAGGCGTGCTTGCGCAACTGGGTGACACAGTTCGCAGCCTGGGTGGCAAGCGAGTACTCCTCGTTACGGATCCTGGGTTGGAAGAAGCAGGCCACCCGCAACGTGCAGAACAAATTCTTCGCCAGGCTGGACTAGCCGTCACTATTTTTGACGGCGTGGAAGAGAATCCCACCACCAAGCATGTCGCAGCTGGGCTCGCTGTTGCTCAGCGAGAGAAAGTGGATTTCATTGTGTCAGTAGGTGGTGGTTCTGCCATGGACTGTGCCAAAGGAATCAATTTTCTCTTCACCAATGGCGGTGAAATGAAAAACTACTGGGGCGTAGGCAAAGCTTCCAAGCCGATGTTGCCTTCGATTGGGGTGCCAACCACGGCTGGTACCGGCAGTGAAGCTCAATCTTTCGCCCTGATCTCTGATCCAGTCACTCATTTCAAGATGGCTTGCGGCGACAAGAAAGCTGCCTTCAAAGTAGCTTTTCTTGATCCGGACCTCACCTTGACCCAGCCTGTGCGTGTGGCGGCACTCACAGCGATGGATGCAGTCACACATGCCATAGAAGCTCATGTTTCAACAAAAAGCACTGCACTTTCGAAAGCATTCTCGCGAGAGGCCTGGCGACTGTTACATGGTCATGTGAAGACGGCAATTACCAAACCTGCTGATCTGATGGCACGCTCCGCAGTGCAATGGGGAGCTCACCTCGCTGGGCTCGCTATTGAAAATGCCATGCTCGGAGCTGCTCATGCTCTCGCTAATCCTCTCACCGCCCACTATGGCATGGTCCATGGCCAGGCAGTAGGGCAGTTGCTTCCACATGTTGTTCGATACAACGGCAGTGTGGTCGATCAACACTATGCCGATCTCCTGCATGCAGCTCATATCACCAGTTCAGGTGCAAATGCTGCCGACGTGTTGGCTCGTTCCATACGTGAAATTGCGGATGTGGCAGAACTTCCAGTGACACTGCATTCACAGGGTGTCAGCGAAGGTATGCTCTCGGTATTAGCTGACGAAGCAGCTCAGCAATGGACAAGCAAGTTCAACCCACGTCCTGTAGGGTATAATGAACTTTTATCGCTGTATCGATCTGCCCTGTAGCGTTACCAGAGTTGACGAAACATCGCAATTGCCACACTTATTGTGAGCGCTGTAACCAATGGCAGGATCACTCGTTTGCTCAATTCTGTGGGTTTGCTTTCGGTAAGCTGAGAACACATCAGAGTTACTGCAGCCACAAGTGATGCTGTTCGTCCTGCAGCAGCACCTAGACAGCAAAGCACCCCCACTAGTATTGGATCGATCTGATTCTGCACAGCCACATCGGCTAGCAGTGGAAACAGCCCCTGGGTGGCTCCGATTCCGGAACCGCTCAGGAATGCCAGCATGGCGGGCAGTAGCGCAGCCATCGGTAACAGGAGGACGGGCAACATTTCCGCCAGATGGGCTATAAAGGATGCTATGCCTGCGAACTTGATACCTTCGCTAAAGCATTTGGCGATAACAATCAAAGAGATGATGTGGATATAGCCATAACCTGCCCCTTCAAAGAAGTGTTTTGCTACACTGCCTGCCTGTCGTGGTACAGCTATGCAGGCGACGATGCACCCTGCCAGCATGGCAAGTCCAATAAGCCTGGGACTGTAGAGTCCGGAGGGCTCACCACTCTTGACAATCCAATGCATGGGCCATTCCAGCCAGTTAAATGGTGGTCCAAAGACAAAGAGCAAGACAATCGGCACTACCGGCACAAATGCCATCCACCAGCGAACAGGGGATTGCTGTTGCGATTCTCTTGAAGCGTTCAGGCGAAGTTCATGACGACGCAACCAGAGAAATACCATCATCGCAACAGCAAGGTGGATAAAAAGCATCTTGGCGATTTCGGGTGTCAGTGCTGTTGGCTTAGTTTTCAACTTGTTGGCGATAGCCACCAGTTCAGGTGCTCCGGGATTGAGTAATTCACCTCCGATGGACGAGCCTAAAACCAGTGCGGAGCCGATGATGACACCGCGCAGGCCGAGAGTACGTAATAACGGAATCAACACTGTGCCTACGGCCAGTGACGTGCTGGTTTGACTGATAATGGTGATGTTCACCACAAAGCCGATGAGGATCGTGCCGGGTACTGCAAGTATCTGCATAGAGAGTAGGGGCCTACTCAAAGCTTTTACCAGTTCCTGGTCGCAACCAAAGGCTTTAATGACATAAGCGAACCCCATTGCTGAACAGATCGGAACGACCGAGGTTGGATCAGCTAACCCCTGGAAGAAAGTGATGAGGATTTGATCTGTCTGCTGACCAATCGCTGCGAGCAGGAATGAACCCACTAGCAGCACTATTCGAACTTCATACCCACGGGCTAACGCAACCAGGATGCAGGCCAGTACAACGAGCCCGGCTGCGATGCTCCATGTCATGCGCTCGCCCCGAAGTAATGTTCGTGCAGTTGGGCAACCTGATGAAAGAAATCATGATCGTTTTCATTCAAAGGAGCTTTGAAATATGGGGCGAGGTAACGCAGTACCCCCGATTCTCCCTCGCGCTGTGCATGCAGAACCAGACGGGCCAGGTCAATCACCAGAGGTGCAGCAAGGATGGAATCGCAACCTTGCCAGATGAGTTGCATCACCATCTTGACGCCGAGGAAGCCGGAGAAGTGAATATGATTCCATGCCGTCTTCCAGTCATCCAGACTCTCGATGTATTCAATGGAAACATGGGTTTGCGGCTTGTAACCTACTACTGAGCTGATGATCTTGTCCTTGGTTTTGACTTTGGATTCCTTGTTACGTGGATCATTCAGTACCAAGCCATCACGATTGCCGAAGATGTTGTGACCGACCCAGGAATGTATTTTGAGATTTCTTGCCAGGAACATGGGTGCAATTGCAGACTTGAGGAGCGTTTCGCCCGTCTTGCCATCCTGGCCTGCAACGATGCCGTTGTGCTGTTTCATCAGTTCAGCAAATGCGGGGAACTGGGAACCAAGTGATGGGGTAAAGTTCACATAGGGCATGCCTGATTCGATGGCAGCCCACGCATATAAACTGCTGGCGGGCAGGGGGGATGGTTCACTCTTGTTCTGCCAGGCTTGCTGCACCTTGGCCAGTGAACTGTGTACTTCACTCAGTGGCGTTGGTGGCTCCGTTGAAGTAACATTCACCACCACCACCTGGCTTAACTGGTACTTCCTCTGAAAATTGGCCAGGTCATCCTTGATTCGAGCAATGGCCTCGCCGGGCGATTCCTTGAGGGGAACCTCATCCCAATCGCATAGTTTCTGAATGGTTTCGCCGGTATTGATCAACGTACCAGGCCGGATATTGTCGGCGAACTCCCCCAGCTTGGCGCTGCATGCCTCTACCAGTTCATGACTAAAGATGCCGGAGCGTTGTTGAAACTCACGGACTGTATCGAGAAAACGACCTTGGCGAATCTCGTGTCCACCGACAACGATCTGGTCGA
>CAYPJB010000081.1:0-13409 GCA_964410845.1 uncultured Bacteroidales bacterium
GGTTGTGAGGAAGTCAATTTCTTTAGGAGCTACCACCGCGCCAAGTCGTTTGCGAGCGAAGCCTAGAAGCTCACGCCGCAGTTCGTCGCTGGGCTGGTGACCCTGCTTGAGTGCGACAAAGGCTTTGACGATTTCCAGAGCCACAGCATCCGGTTTGCCGATAACGCCCGCTTCAGCAACCGCTGGATGCTCCATCAGGATGCTTTCCACTTCAAACGGGCCAATCAGGTGTCCCGAGGTCTTGATGACGTCATCTTTTCTGCCGACGAACCAGAAATACCCATCAGCATCTCGTTTGGCGAGATCACCGGTGAGATAAAATCCATCCACAAAGCACTTTTGATAACGGGCTGGTTCCTTCCAGTAAGATCTGAAGATGGATGGCCAACCAGGACGCAATGCTAATTCGCCCATGGTATCTGGAGTAGTGATTTCCGTTACTTTGCCAGATGCATCCTGCTGAACGATTGCTGCTTCAACACCTGGCAAAGGCTTACCCATCGAACCTGGACGCACATCCATGCTGGCATAATTGGCAATCATGATGCCGCCTGTTTCAGTTTGCCACCAGTTATCATGAAACGGTATTCCAAAGGCCTCCTGTCCCCAAACCACCGCTTCTGGGTTTAGTGGTTCGCCCACACTTGCCAGAAATCGTAATTGCGGAAAGTGGTACTTTTTGACAACATCCAATCCAGCTTTCATCAGCATTCGGATAGCTGTCGGGGCAGTGTACCAGACAGAAACGCGTTGATCCTGCAGGATGCGGTACCATCGCTCTGCATCAAAGTCAGCTTCATCAATGATACACGTGACGCCAATAGTTAATGGAGCAATGATTCCATAGGAGGTACCTGTTACCCAGCCTGGATCAGCGGTGCACCAGAAGATGTCCTCTGGATGGAGGTCCAATGCCAGCTTTCCTGTTACGTAATGTGCGATGACAGCGTTGTGAACATGCACAGCTCCTTTGGGGGTTCCTGTCGTGCCACTGGTGAAATGCAGCAGAGCTGGTTCTTCCGGCTGAGTTGGAGGAATGATGAACGATTCACCTACTACATCTAATAAGGCATGTAAATCTAGCGTCCCTGGAATATCAGGTGAATTAGCTGAGGTTTTCACAAGCAACACATGTTCCAGTGATGGAAGTTCAGAGCGAATGCCAGCTATTTTTTTCTGGTACAGCGTGTCCGTAGTGAGCAGGACTTTGCCACCACCAATATTCAGTCGCGATTTGATCGGCTCTGGCCCAAATGCCGAGAATAAGGGACAGAAGACGCACCGTAACTTCAGTGTTCCAAGTGCGGCAACATATAGTTCTGGAATACGACCTGCCAGCACGTAGACTCGATCGCCTGCAGTAACGCCTAATCGTTGCAACGCATTGGCAAATCGATCAGTACGCTCTTTGAGTTGCAGATAGGTGATCTCTTGTGTGTCACCACTTTTGCCAAGCCAGCGAATCGCTACATGATCTCGTCGTGAACCAGTAGCATGGCGATCGACAGCTTCATAAGCAATGTTGATTCCACCATCAGGCAACCCAGTGATTTCACAGCGTGCTTTCTCCCAGGAGAAGGAAGCACGCACTTGGTCATAATCAGGCAGATTAGGCAGAAGGCCGGAAGCCATCTTCTTTTTTTGAATCGGTTGCCAGTGCATCGTGACTCCTTGACGGACAAGTGAGTAGACGTCAAAGTTCAATACGGCATGATACCATGACAGCAAACCAGCAGCGACAGCCAATGGAATGCCATACTATCGCTTATTTTAAGACACATGTCATGCATAATCGGACATGTAAGGACACTTTATACCGTGGGTGAGATCATGGTCCAAAGCCTTGCAATTATGTTTGCTCACTTTCGGTTGTTTCGCTGTCAAACCATCGGAAGATCGATGGAATGACTAATAACGTCAGAAACGTCGATGTAATCAAGCCGCCAATAACAACAGTTGCTAGTGGTTTCTGGACTTCTGCTCCTGATCCACTGGATAATGCCATGGGAATAAAACCAAGAGTAGCGACGAGTGCAGTCATCAACACAGGCCGGACACGGATCATAGCCCCTTCGTAAGCAGCATCCAAAGCAGAGCGGCCTTCTTTTCGCAATTCCACGATGTACGTCACCAGAACGACACCGTTGAGAACAGCTACACCAAAGAGTGCGATGAAGCCCACTCCAGCAGAAATGGAAAAATCCATGCCTCTGGCCCATAGACCGAAAACACCACCCGATGCTGCCAGTGGAACATTCAGAAAGATGAGCGAAGCCAACTTGACGGAGTTAAACGTTGAATGCAACAAGACAAATATCATGAGTAGTGCGACAGGTACAGCGATGGAAAGCCGCTGGGTAGCCTGCTGAAGGTTCTTGAACTGGCCGCCCCAAGTCACGGTGTAACCGGTTGGCAGTTTGACCTTCTGGTCTACCGCCTTTTGTGCCTCTGTCACAAAGCTGGCCAGATCTCTGCCACGCACATTGCAGGAAATGATCGCACGTCGCCGAATGGCATCTCGGCTGATTTGGGCAGGACCATCTTCAAGCTTGATCTCAGTCACCTGTTCCAGCGGAATCTGTCTTCCCTGATGATCCGATACCGATAATCGCCGTAAACGATTGATATCCTCGCGCACATTGACCGGGAACCTAACCTGCAGGGGGAAGCGACGCTGGCCTTCGAAGACCTGGCCAACTTCCATCCCGCCAAGTGTGGCAATCGTATCGAGGACTTGTCTCACATTGATGCCATAACGGGCAAGATTGGTTCGGTTGATGATAATCCGCAAGTAAGGTAATCCGCCAGTCTGCTCGACAGCCACATCAGCAGCACCTGGTATTTTGTTAATCACCGCAGCAACATCTTCTGCAGACTCACGCAAGGATTGAAGATCATCACCGTAAACACTGATACCCACATCTGATTTAACTCCCGCGATGAGTTCAGCAACACGAAGTTCGATCGGCTGGGCGAAAGCATATACCTGACCGGGCACTTCACGTTCGAGTGCTTCCTCCATGGCCTTGACAAGTTCTTCCTTGGAAGCAAAACGCCAGGTATCACGCGGTTTCAGGGCAACAATGACATCGGTCAAATTGATAGTCATCGGATCGTTGGCAATTTCTGGTCTTCCCGATTTACAGACGACACTCTCCACTTCCGGCAACTTCAGCAGACATTTCTCCAGTTGCGTGGTAATTTCGATGGAGGTCTCTAATGAAGCGCTGGGTAATCGAGTAGCCTGGATAGCGACCGAGCCCTCATCCAGCTTGGGAATGAAGACTGCCCCCAGGTGTCGTGCCAATTCAATACTGACTCCAAAGACTACTAATGCGGAGAATAAGACCCATCCGGGGTGGCTCAGAGCATGCCGGAGAACAGGCCGGTAGATGAACTTGGCCCATCGCACCAGAAAAGGTTCTTTCTCAGAGACACTGCGAAGGAATATCGAAGCTAGAACTGGCATCAACAGCAATGCCAGGGCCAGAGATGTCATCAACGCAAAGATGACTGTCATGGCCATGGGTTTGAACATCTTCCCTTCCACGCCACGCAGGGAAAGTATGGGAAGATAAACCAGGAGAATGATGCCCACACCAAAGACAACTGGTCGTGCTACTTCGCGGCAGGCATCTTGAATCACCTTCAACGGCGCCTGTTTTTCGCGATGTTCGTGACGGTATTCAGCCACTCTACGGACGACATTTTCAATCAGAACAACGCTGCCATCGACAATAAGTCCGAAATCGATTGCTCCCAGGCTCATCAGGTTGCCGGAGATATTGGCGTAGAGCATGCCGATGAACGCACCTGCCATGGATAACGGAACTGCCAGGGCAACAATAAGTCCAGCCCGTAAGCTACCGAGAAGGATCAGCAACACGACTACGACCAGAACACCTCCTTCGATCAGATTCATTTCGAGTGTCTTCAGCGTACGTTCCACCAACTCTGTACGGTCATAAACGACATCAATTTCAATTCCCACTGGTAGTGTCTTTTTAATTTCCTCCATTTTCATTTTGCTGAGACGGACAACTTCTCGAGAGTTCTCCCCTGCCAGCAGCATGACGATGCCCACGACGCTCTCGCCTTTTCCATCACGAGTCACCGCACCTTGACGGATGACAGGCGCAAAGGTGACTTCTGCTACCTGTGAGATATATACCGGGGTACCATCGCCACGCGTGTCGAGCACGATATTTCGTACATCATCAAGCGATTGCAGCAATCCTTCACCACGAACGATACGTTGTTCCTGTGATTTGAAGAGAAGGTAACCTCCTCCTTCGTTACTGTTGTTCGACTTCAACGCATTGAACAACTGAGACAGGGATATATTGAAGGCACGAAGCTTGTCTGGATCAGGACGAATTTCATAAGAACGAAGTTCGCCACCGTTGGTGTTGACTTCAATCACTCCAGGCACGCTGCGCAACTGGGGTGCGATCTGCCAATCCAGCACCTCACGTAACATCATCAATGAATGATGATGACCTGCCTTGTTCCTTACCTCAAACTGGTAGATTTCGCCCAGGCCTGTTGCAATAGGGCCGGGCTTGGGTGCTGGATAATCCGGTGGAATCTTCTCACGTGCTTCCTGTAACCGCTCGTTCACCTGCTGCCTGGCCCAATAAATATCAGTGCCTTCTTCAAACACGACAGTTACCACTGACAACCCGAATTGTGATACTGAACGTATTTCCTCGACGCGAGGCATTCCACTCATGGAAGCTTCGACGGGAATCGTAACAGCCTGCTCCACTTCAAGTGGACTGAGAGCAGGCACCGTGGTCATGACCTGCACTTGCACATTGGTGACATCGGGTACTGCATCAATGGGTAAATGGAGGGCGGAATAGACGCCTGCCCCCAGGAGCAGCAATGTACCCAGGACGACTAGAAAACGATTATTGATGGCAAAGTCAATGATTTTGGAAAGCATGGATATTACTCCCCCACCATCTGCTCTTTGAGCAATTCAGATTTCAACACAAATCCGCCTTTGATGACGACTCTTTCGCCAGCTTTCAGTCCGACAACCGCTATGCCAGCATCTCCTGTTTTCCCTAGGGTGATTTGTCTTTTCTGGAACTCATCTTCCTTCGTCTGGACAAATACGACAGGATTGTTGTCGATGTACAATAACGCCGACGAAGGTATCAACAGGGCTTTCTCCTCTTCGCCGGATTCAAAGCCTACTTCGACAAACATCCCCAGTTTCAGCTGCCTATCTGGATTTGGTGCCTCTGCAATCAAGCTGGTAGTGCGAGAGGATTTATCAATGAGATCACCAGTATAAATCACCTTGGCTTTTTGTTCTGACAGCTTGGCAACGGCAGACTTGAAGCGAATGAATTTGTCATTGAGATGGCGCATGATTCCGAGATCGGATTCAAAGACATCTGCCTGAATCCAGACAGTAGACAAATCGGATAGGACGAACATTTGAAACGTCGGGCCAACTCGTTCAGAAAGGACAGCATGTTTCTCCACGATCGTACCAGCGAACGGAGCTTTGATCATAACCAGTGAAGCCCTGTCGCCCTCAGCAATCGGATCAACTTTTTCAACTTCTTCAGGTTTCATTCCAAAAGCAATCAATTTAGCTTTGTTAATCTCCACAGCAGATTCAGCTTCGCGCAATTTCATGTCAGCCTGATGAGCCTGGTATTTCACCTGATGCCGGAGCTCTTCCAAAAGAGCTGTGTAATTTGCCGAAGCTGCATCAGCTTCAGATTCAGTTCGTCGTACTGTTGCTTCTGAGATGGAACCTTGAGAGGATCGCTGCGAGAGTAACTGTGAACGCAACTGATTTCGCTTGGAATATGCCATCATTAACTGGGATCGCCATTCCCCTACAGGTTTATCTGCCATCTGTTTTTCAATTTCTACAACGGGCAATTCATCCGCTAGCAGTTTCAGCAGCTTTTCTGCATTTTGCATCGTGTTCTTGACATAGACCGTCTGTTCCATCTGAATTGCGTGCGAGGCACGTGCTTTATAGAGTTCCAGCTTGAGTGTGCTGAGTTCACGACAATCCAGCACTGACAATACATCACCTGCCTTCACAGTCTGACCAATACGAACGGGAACATCGCGGATGATGCCTTCGATGAAAGGGCTGATATGAGCTATTTTTTCCTCGTTCACTGCAACCTTACCTGTTCTCCAAACAATGGTTGATAACGAACCATATGTAACAGGAGCAGTCTGCAACCCAACAGCTGCTTGTTTTTCTTTAGAAAAATTGAGTGTAAGGTCTATTTCAGCCGGTGTGGAAGTAGATTTTGGCACCACTTGCATATTGATGGGTACGGAAGCGATGTATCTCGAGGAGAAAATGCCGAGCAATACGCCTGCAAGAAGCAATCCAGCGTAAATGACCATCTTCCAATAGTCTCGATTTCCTCGGACAGTTTGGAATGACCTGGTGTTACCAGATGGAGTACGTGAAGAAGACATGCAATTATCCCTACGGTTGTGTCTGATGAGGACATCGACTTACTTTGTCTCAACTGGCTTGCCGTATTTTACTTTGCAGGCAAGCGTCAAATCACGATGTACTGATGCTCTGGCATGGAAGAACAAGTAACTAGCAAGAGCAGAGATGGTGATGAACGACTAGATAACAAAATGCTGAAGTAACAGATGTAGCCGATGGCTTGGACAGCGTTTGGGTAGTTGTAGTTTGACCAAACAGCATCGGTCATATTGCTGATTGGAGTCAACAACGCATGAAGCATGAAGTGTTGCAGGAGGCAGATTGAGATACTTACCAGTAAGCTTAGTTGATAGCTCCGTAAATACTTTAAGAGAAGTGTAATATGTTGCATCACCGTCGTGACTTGCCTGGTGCAGCAAGCATTCGGTACTCTGCATTATTGAATGTTCACTGGCATCGATTTTTGTTGCTGCGTGAACGTCGAGGTGAATATGAGGTGCAGATTGCTGGAATGCGTGAACCTGGCAGGCTATGTGTGCTTCCGCAGCAATTCCAACTGTCTGGAACAGCAACAAGTTAACAATCAAGATACTCTTAAAGTGCGCACAGCACATGTAATGCATACCGGTCGACATCGTGAGGGACTGCCTAGTCAATCCCCTGTCGTTTATCATATCAATTGTCAGAGTGTGTCGAAAGACTTGCCCAAACAACCTCTTAGTTGCGAACTCTTTCCAACCGTTAGTTTCCATACCCCAGGTATTACTACAGCAGGATATCACGCACGACATGTGCTGGTTCAACTCCGGTGAGTTTCATGTCCAACCCCTGGTATTTCACAGCCAGCCTGCTGTGATCGACCCCAAGTAGATGCAGCATCGTTGCGTGGAGATCGCGAACGTGAACAGGGTTTTCAGAAGCGTGATACCCTAGTTCATCGGTGTTACCGTAGCTAAGTCCAGGTTTGATGCCACCACCAGCCATCCAAATGGAAAAGCCTTTGATGTGATGATCTCGACCAACGCCACCCTTGCCCTGATGCATTGGAGTGCGACCAAATTCACCACCCCAGATGATGAGCGTATCATCCAGCATGCCACGCTGTTTGAGGTCCTGAAGTAGAGCATACGTTGGTTGATCAGTCGCCTTACAGCAGATATTCATGAATCGGACCAGATCGCCATGATGATCCCAATCACGATGGTAGAGTTGAATGAAGCGCACACCTCGCTCAGCCAGCCGCCTGGCCAGAAGACAATTCGAGGCATAAGACCCATCGCCGGGTTTCGCCCCATACATCTCCAGAGTTTTGGCCGATTCCTTCGAGATATCCATCAACTCGGGTACAGCGGTTTGCATCCGAAACGCCAACTCGTATGCATTGATGCGAGTTTCCACTTCCGGATCATGGTGATGAAGATTGCGATGGTGATCGAGCCTGGCTATCGTATCCACCAGTTCTTTCTGCTGTTCAACAGTTGTGCCACGCGCAGAGCTGAGGTAGGCAACCGGATCACCAACGGAGCTGAACTCGACTCCCTGAAATCGGCTGGGAAGAAAACCCGGCCCCCACATTCGCTGGGAGATGGGTTGCGGATTCCTTCCCGCGAAACTGGTCAGTACGATGAAGCCAGGAAGATTCTGCGATTCACTACCCAGACCATAGGTGATCCAACTGCCCATCGATGGCCTGCCACTGATGGCAGTGCCGGTATTCATCATCGTGTGAGCAGGATCATGGTTGATCTGATCTGTCACCATCGAACGTATGATGGTGATGTCGTCCGCCATCTTGCCATGCCAGGGAAGGAAGTCGCTGATCCACTGGCCACTTTTACCATGCTGACCGAACTTCGTCATCGCTCCCTGAACTTTGAGTTCCTTGCCTTGAAGCTGAGCAATGGGCTGCCCCCTGGTGAATGACTCTGGCATGGGCTTTCCATCCAGTTCATTAAGCCTGGGCTTGGGATCGAAGGTCTCGAGGTGCGAAGGGCCACCGGACATGTACAGAAAGATCACACGCTTGGCTTTCGGCGTATGATGAGGCAACCCAGCGAGTCCACGATACTGTTTTTGATGGCTATCAGCTTTTACATCCTGTCGAAGCAAATCAGAAAGTGCCAGAGTACCAAGATTCACGCCACTCCGCTGGAGGAATGCTCGCCTGGTGATAGTGGAGAATGGGAGCATCTTCTAATTCCTGGTATTCATTTCACTTAAGTTGAAAATCACCCGTGATACCATCGTCCACGAGGCATGTTCGTCGAGCTTAAGTGTTGGATCAGGCTTCGTTAGACCAGTCGTCAACAGCAGTTGTGCTGCGGAGAGATCCTTGCGATACCTGGTCCTGCTACTCTCCAGAACCTTGAGCAGTGTTTTCTCTTCGATAGCATCGGGAAGTCTCGTCAGTGCCCTCTGAAAGGCAGTCCTGACTCGTTCGTCATCTTTCTGTTCCACTCGAAGCAAGTTACGGGCAAAATGGATGGCAGCTTCCTGGAACGTGGGATCATTCAAAAGAACCAGTGCGGCCTGCGGCGTGTTTGAGCGCTGGCGACGTACAGTACATTCCTCACGACTTGGCGCATCAAAAGCCTTGAGCATGGGATGCAGGAACTGCCGCTGCCAATGCATGTAGACTGCGCGTTGATACTGCCTTTCATCGACGTCTTCCCGGTAGTCTCTTTTGGGGAAGTTGAGATGTCTGTAGTACCCAGCAGGTTGATAAGGTTTCACCACACCGCCTTGGTGCTCATGAACCAGCAGTCCGCTGATCTGCAGTACATTGTCACGAATCATCTCAGCAGGCAACCTGAACTTCGTCTGGTGTGACAGCCAGCGATTGGCAGGGTCGCGTTCCCTTGCAGTTGCAGTCGCATCCGATGACTGCTGATACGTCCTCGTCGTGACAATTGACCTGATGAGCTTCTTGATGTCCCAACCGCTCTCGATAAAGTCGAGAGCTAGTTCGTCCAGCAATTCAGGATGTGAAGGCGTTTCACCTTGATTACCAAAATCTTCCAGACTCGGACTGAGACCAGTTCCGAAAAAGAGAGCCCAGAGCCGATTCACAAACACCCGGGCTGTCAGACCACCAACACTGCTCCTGGCATCAATGAGCCAATCAGCCAGATCTAGGCGAGAAGCTCGTCGTGAACTAACGTTGAGTTTTCCCAGAAACTCAGGGATTGCCGGCTCCACTACAGGTCCTGATTCATCAAGCCAGTTGCCTCGGGGCAGAATGCGAGTTAAGCGCGGCGTGACGGATTGTGTCACCATGACCATCCGACGGGCATTCTTTATTGCTTGCACTTCCTCCTGCTCCGCTTTCAACACCGTTTCCCACTTTATTTTCTCATCCCCCGTTGCTGATTGGAGTTTCATTTTCGTCAGGTGAACAGACAACTCCATCAAGGCCAAGTCTTCCCGTTGCTTGCGGCTCAGCACACGAATTTCAGGTGGCCTTTTGGTGGGGATTGTGTCTGAACCACCGCCCCGCAGGTGCTTCTCTTCGTCAACATCAGCAAAGAAGGCTGCCAGTGAATAAAAGTCCTTGATCGTGTAGGGATCATACTTATGGTTGTGACACTGGGCACAGCCAACAGTAGCCCCCATCCATACGGTGGACAGGTTACGAACCCGGTCAGCAGCATAGATGGCGAGGTATTCCTTTGGCTGCACGCCACCTTCATGTGAGGTCTGCAGCAAACGGTTGTAGCAGGTTGCAATACGCTGATCGATCGTACTGTTTTTCAGCAGATCTCCTGCCAACTGTTCTCTGGTGAACTGATCGAAGGGCATGTTGCGATTGAAGGCATCAATCACATAATCACGATAGGGTGAAGCATGATGATCCTGGTCGCCATGGTATCCCACGGTGTCGGCATACCGAACGAGATCAAGCCAGTAACTGGCCATTCTTTCGCCGAACTGTGGAGAGTTAAGGAGTTGATCAACAATCTCTGCATATTGCTCTGATCGATAGCTATTGACCAACTCTAATGAAGGCGGAAGCCCCGTTAAATCAAAACTCAATCGACGAACCAGCGTATGCGTCTCTGCAGGCGGAGACATTTTCAATTTCTCTTTCTGCAGTCTTGCTATGATGTGTTGATCGATCATCTGACTGGTGGGCAAATGTTTTGATCGCACTGGTGCCTGGTATGCCCAGTGTTTTCCCCACTTTGCACCCGATTCTATCCACTGGCGCAGCAGTTCAATCTCGGTTTTGGTCAACTCTTTCCCAGAATCATGAGGGGGCATCTTCTCTTCATGATCAGCACTAGTGATGCGGTTAATCAGGGTACTCTTCCCTGCATTTCCCGAAACAATCGCCTGTCTGCCTTGCTTGATGGTTTTCGCACTGCGTTCGTCATCTAATCGTAACCCTGCCTTGCGATGCTGATCATCCGGACCATGGCAGGAAAAACATTTATCCGACAGTATCGGGCGTATCTGTCGATTGAAATCTATGGTGTCCTGCCCATGAAGTGGAATTACCAGCAGAACGTGCAGAAGTGTGGCGGTGCAAGTGGAATTCGTCATAACCACTGTCGTCGTTGTACTGGACAATGACAGTTTACCGTATTCACTTCTGCCTTGCATCTGCTAATTGAGGACATAACGATGATCATTCAGCAGAAATGGTAGGTAGCACTAGCATTGGTGGAGCTTACCGGATAGTTTGTATGACACTCCGCCAGAATACCTGCCATGCAACATCGTCACAATCACGGCCACGCTTTTGAACTATTCCGTCCGCATACCCGGGAAGGGATAAGCTTATCGACTCGTCGTAACTTTCTCAAAGCAAGCCTTTCAGGGCTGGGCGGTTTGAGCGTTCCTACTCTGCTACAACAACGTGCAATCGCCAGTGAACAAGGAAAATCTATTCCTGCTAAGAAGAGTGTGATTCTCCTCTGGATGTCGGGCGGTCCCAGTCACATTGATATGTGGGACCCCAAGCCGGGAAGACCACTGCAAAATCGAGGCCCCTACGGTGTCATTCGCACCAAGCTGCCTGGCGTCTTTCTGTGCGAGCATCTCCCCAAACAAGCAGCTATGCTGGATAAGTTTACGATCATTCGTTCAGTAGATGCCAGCAAAAGCAATCATGAGCCGAATCGTGTGTTTCAGACAGGAAATCTGGAAGCTGAGCCTCGCTTGAATCCTGTCGGGCATCTATATCCAGCTATTGGTTCAATCGTTTCCAAGTATCACGGCGCCAATCAACCTGGCATGCCTCCCTATGTTTCATTCCATAGATCACGCAGTCATGTTGCATTCGCTGGTTACCTGGGAATGGAGCACGACCCGTTTCCAGGAAATCTGGCAGCCAACCTTCCCATCTACAGCGACGTTGGAATTGACTCAGGGCGTGTCACCAAGGCCAATCTGTTCCAGTCCATCAAAGGAATGACATCCACAGAGATGTCGCAGCGACTGACACTTTCTCAACAACTCGATCAATTACAACGGGATATCGACACCAGCGGTGCGATGTCCGCCATGGATCGTTACCAGCAACAGGCGGTGGAACTGGTACTAGGCGGAAAAGCACGTGCAGCATTCAACCTCCAGCAAGAACCTGCCAAGACTCGTGAACGATTTGGCAAGCATCTTTGGTGTCAGCAGGCACTGATGGCACGCAGACTGGTTCAGGCCGGCGTTGCCTTCGTCACCATTGATTTGAATTATCATCCTGCATCTGGAACCTGGGATACGCACGGCGACAACATTCCACCCTACGGTGGTATCCGCAAAGGATTGACTCCATTGCTTCCGCTATTTGATCATTTGATAACCACGCTCGTTTCAGATCTGGAAGCACATGATCTGCTCAACGATGTGCTGGTGATTGCCATGGGAGAGTTTGGCAGAACCCCACAAATGGGCACCCAGGAGAGCACCGATGGCCGTGACCATTGGCCCTATGTCATGTCCATGACACTGGCAGGCGGTGGTTTGCGACATGGCCAGGTGATCGGTGAGACCGAAAAGGATGGTGGTGCGATCAAATCGAGTCCAGTGACACCAGGCGACCTGGCTGCAACCATCTACCGTCACATGGGTGTTCCGCTCGATGCAACTTACCTCGATACATCAGGTCGACCACGACTGATTGTCGATTCGGGCAAACCAATCGAGGCATTGTTCTAAGCATCAGTGATGCCACTGCTATGCTTCAAGGCTTCTTCGGCTGGAGTATGACAACCTTAAACGATTCTTTGCTTGAATCTGTATCAACGGTGATTGGCTTATTCATCACCTAACAAGCAATTACTGCAGTGGAGAATACCATGCCTGCATCCCTTCACCGTCGCCAGTTCATCACCGCAGCAGCAACAACCGTTGCAATGCTGCCAGCCAATGCATATAGCCGAGTTCTCGGTGCCAACGAAACCGTACGGCTTGGCATCATGGGCATGAGCCGGGGGAAAGATCTGGCTGGCAACTTCGCCAAAACTCCTTACGCAGCCATTGCAACCATTTGTGATGTAGACCAAAAGCGATTAGCCAGTGCAACTGCCGCAGTGGAAAAGATGACAGGTAAGCCTCCTGCCACTGTGACTGACTTCCGCAAGATGCTCGATGATAAATCCATCGATGCACTCGTATGTGCTGCTCCAAACTTCTGGCATGCTCCTGCCAGCATTCTTGCCTGTTCTGCGGGCAAGCATGTATACGTCGAGAAGCCATGCAGTCACACACCGCAGGAAGGAATCTGGCTGGTGGCTGCAGCACACAAGTACAAAAAGCACGTCCAGATGGGTAACCAGCGACGCAGTTATGCTGTCATTCGGGAAGCAATGGCTGCCCTGCGTGAGGGGATCATTGGTCAAGTGACGATTGCCAAGTGCTGGTATGGAGCTGATCGCAAATCCATAGGGACAGGGAAGCCAGCAGATGTTCCCGCCCATCTCGATTATGAACTGTGGCAGGGTCCAGTACTTCGCAAGCCCTA
>CAYPJB010000082.1:0-13343 GCA_964410845.1 uncultured Bacteroidales bacterium
CCCGCATCATCTTCTCGCTCAGCTTCCACCTGGGGAAGATGACGCCGCAACAGTGCATCGACTTCCTCGTTGATCGCGTTGGCCACGAGAGAGACAATGCCACTGCTGAGGTACGCCGCAGCTTTGGTGGCATGTATGGCCCCCTCTACCAGGCCGCCTACATGCTGGGCGGGCTGCAGATCAGAGCAATGCGGACTGAACTGGTGGATACGAAGAAGCTGACCAACAAACAGTTCCACGATCACATCGTGCAGCAGAACAGCATTCCCATTGAACTGGTGCGAGCGAGCTTCAGTGATCAACCACTCACACGGGACTTCAAACCGACGTGGCGGTTCTACGGCGAAGTGAAGTAGCAACCCACCCTCGCTCCTCTCACGGTCTGGCATATACCAAAGACAAGAATCACCTGTCTGGATATTTGACATGGATGCTCCCACACCGCCTGCTCCTCGTCCTCCGCTGACTGCGGAAAACTACGTTGAACAGATCAAACGCACGGCGGATAAGTTTCTGGAAGACAAAGCCGGTCGCGGTGATGTGAAGCTGGTAGCTACGGCTGTCAAAGAGCTACGATACTCTCTCAAGGTTTTCGCTCCGTATCGCCATCGACACAAGATCACCATTTTTGGATCCGCCCGTACGGCTAGTGAACATCCGAGCTACGAGCAGGCGGAAGAGTTCAGCCGCAAGATGGCGGAAGCGAATTACATGGTCATTACGGGTGCTGCCAACGGCATCATGGAAGCAGGCCATGTGGGGGCGGGCAAGGAACAGAGTATCGGCGTCAATATCCTGCTTCCCTTTGAGCAGGCAGCCAACCGCATCATTCATGGCGACGAAAAGCTTGTCCACCTCAAGTACTTCTTCACCCGCAAGCTGATGCTGGTGAAGGAATCCCATGCTGTGGCTGTCTTTCCCGGCGGGTTCGGTACCCATGATGAACTGTTCGAAATCCTGACACTGATGCAGACGGGCAAGGGCCCGCTCATTCCCGTTATTCTCATTGAGGAACCGAACGGCGACTACTGGCACCTCTGGCTACGCTTCGTCACCGAGGTGCTGCTGCCACGAGGCTACATCTGCCCCTGGGATTTATCGCTGTTCCATATCACCCAGGATGTAGATGAGGCTGTGGACAAGGTCTTGCAGTTTTATCGAACCTATCACAGCATGCGGTACGTGGGTGATCACCTGGTAATGCGTTTGAAACGACAACTCTCCGACAGCGAACTGACCATGCTCAAGGATCGTTTTTCCGACGTGCTGCAATCCGGCACGTTCGAGCAGACCGAAGCCCACCCGGCTGAACACCATGAGACGCACCTGGCCGATCTGCCTCGGCTGAAATTCATTTTCAACCGTCAGCGACTGGGCCGATTGCGACAGATGATTGATGTGATCAATGCGAGTAACGGTTAAGCGTAGAGAGACTCAACCCTGCACTCGTTTGGGTTTGAGTGTCAACTGTGTGATGAGACGTGAAGCAGGCTGCTTCTGTTGCGAAGGGCAGCCACAGGTGTTGCCACAACTGCCGGCCCGCCAGCTTCCTACTACACGAACCAACTGGTTCAGCAGATAACTCATGGCGAGCAGGATGAGCAGGGCCGTGAGGAGGAGTTGAGTATCCATCAGGCTGCTCCTCCCAGCCAACTGGCAAGCTGATAGGTAATAAACGCTGCAACGTAGGCCAGAACGGTCATGTAGACGAACGTAATGATGGGCCAGGTCCAGCCATTGCTTTCGCGAGCGATGACAGCCAGTGTCGAGGCACATTGGCAACAGAGGGCGAAAAAGACGAGGATCGACAATGCTGTGGCCAGGTTGAAGAGTTTACGCTGAGGCTCATGTTCCCAGGTAGCTTCCTGCAGTTGCTTGCCGAGGGTTTCCTGCTTTTCATCATCCACTTGACCTACGTCAAAGAGAATGCCTAGCACGCCCACCATCACTTCACGGGCTGGAAAACTGGCCAGTGCTGCGGTGCCAATGCGCCAATCCCAGCCGAGTGGCTTGAAGACCGGTTCCATGGCATGACCCAACTGGCCGAGATAGGAGCCACGCTTCCACTCACCTTGCAGCTTCTTCATCGCCTCGTCAATCTTCTCTGCCTCGGCATCCTGCTTGGCTTTCTCTGCTGCTTCTTTCTTCTCGGAAAGAGCTTCCAGTTGAAGATCGTACCGTTCGCCCTGGGCACTGGTCCGTGGGAAATAGAGGAGTGCCCAGACGAGAATCATACTGGCCAGGATAAAGGTTCCGGCACGCCGAACGAAAGCCCAGGCCCGCTCCAGCATGCGATGTAGTACCGACCTGAACGACGGCCAGCGATAAGGAGGTAGTTCCATCAGGAACAGGGGTGTTTCACCACGGAGCAAGGTGCGCTTGAAGAACCAGGCAACCAGCGGAGCCACCACGATCCCCAGCATATAGAGACCAAAGAGAACAATACCCGGAAGCGTTTTGCCAAGTACCGTATTGATGGGCACGAACGCCCCGATGAGCAAAGCATAGACGGGTAGCCGGGCTGAACAGCTCATCAATGGAGCGACAATCATGGTGGCAAGGCGGTCACGTCGATTTTCGATGACCCGGGTAGCCATGATGCCGGGGATGGCACAGGCAAAGGAAGAAAGCAGGGGAATGAACGACTTGCCACTGAGGCCACACTTGGACATGACCTTGTCCATCAGGAAAGCTGCCCGTGCCATGTAACCACAGTCTTCCAGAATGCACAGGAAGAAAAAGAGAATCAGAATCTGAGGCAGGAACGTGATGACTCCGCCGACACCGGCAAAGATGCCATCCTGAATCAGGCTTTTGAGCGGCCCCGTGGAAAGCCAGGAAGTGGACCATTCGCCGAGTTTGGTGATACCTTCATCCAGTACAGCCTTAGCTGGCTCAGCACCGATGAAAATGGATTGGAAGATGACAAAGAGGATGCCCAGAAAAATGAGCATGCCCCAGAAGCGATGGGTAATGATCTTGTCGTAGCGGGCACTGGTGTCCTTCGGTGCTGTCGAAGTCTGCTGGGTGACGGTCTGCAGTGCCTGACGGAGGAAACCATACCGGGTACGAGCTTCTACTTGTGGCACATTGCACCTGGCTTCATCCAGACGTTGCCGGGCAGCACGCAGATACTCTGCCAGTGATGGGTTGGTCTTCAGCCATCGCTGTTCGATAGCGCCGTCGCGATCAATCAGCAATCGAGCCAGCAGGGCAGGATGCGTAGAGTTCCCTAGTTGTGCTGCGAGTTGGTGCACTTCCTGCTGGAATGCGGAAGGAAATACCACTGGTGAAGACTGGTGCCTGTGTGTCTGCACCAGAGCTTCTTGCAACGCTTCAAGCCCCACTTTCTTGTGAGCTTCGATACCAAATACCGGCACCCCCAGTGCCTTTTCATAGGCAGCGGTATCGACGGTCTTTCCCTGCGATCGTGCCATGTCCATCATGTTGGCTGCCACGATCACCGGTATGCCCAGATCCATGAGCTGCGTTGTCAGGAACGAATGGCGTTCCAGGTTGGAGGCATCGACGATGTTCAGGATTACATCGGGTTGTGATTCACCTGGTTGATGGCCCAGCAACAGATCGACGGTAACCAGTTCATCCGGACTGCGTGCCGCCAGGCTATAGGTGCCAGGCAGATCGATAAGCCGGATGACGGTTTCGCCCACCCGGAAACTGCCTTCTTTCTTCTCGACGGTAACGCCGGGGTAGTTGCCCACTTTCTGGTTCAGGCCGGAAAGGGCATTGAAGAGTGTGGTTTTACCGGTGTTCGGGTTGCCCACGAGTGCAACTGTGAGGGTACGGACAGGAGATTGCAGGCGAGCACTCATGAGTGGATCACCTCGACCTGAATGCGGGCCGCTTCGGACTTGCGCAGGCTGAGCACTCCATGACGTAACTGGATTTCGAGGGGATCACCCAGTGGAGCAACGCCGATCACCTGAATCGTATCACCTTCGAGAATTCCGAGTTCATAGAGCCGTTGTGTGAGATGATCCATGCCAGCAATACTGGTAATGGTGGCAGGCTGACCGAGTGGCAGATCAGACAGAAGCAACACGGGCTGACTCAGTGAGAGGCCTGACATAGATGCAGTTGGAGGGATCGGTTCGCAGGCAGAGGCGACACTGGCCAAGTTCGAACATGCAGGTAGTCCCTGGGGCTACCATGCGAAGCTGAGCGCCATGATGTACACCTAGATCAGCCATGCGAGCAACCCACGAAGGATCGCCGACAACGTCGGCGACTTCGGCTTGTTCGTTACATTGCAGGCATTCAAGAGGCAACATTGGGACGCCTAAGTGCTATTGAGATTCAATCTCATTTAACACCTATAGTCTAGATGGGGTATCGGCTTAGGTCAAGGATTTTATTGTTTACTTTTTCGTCCAGCTTTTATTTGGCATCATTTATCTCAATAATTGAACCCATACTTACTTTTTCAGGTTTTGCATGCTCTTGGCAAATTCCTGCATATCTTCAGGCTTTAACGCACCTGACGCCATCGCTTTCGGCATGACAGCCATCATGCGCTTCTGAATAGCTTCCATCTCCGGCTTGTATTTCTCCATCAACTTCTTTTCATCTTCTGGAGTCAGTTTCACTTCTTTCGTGGTTTTTGCGAATTCCTCCATTTTCTTCAGCACTGGCAATACATTGTCACGCTTGCCTGCTTCCAGTGCATCGCATAACTCCTTCATGATTGAAATCGTGGTCTTCATCTGGCTTTCCGCTGTGTTACCTCCACAACCAGTGAGAAGCAACGAACAACATGTGAGGGCCAATACCTGTAACACGCAACGCATGATCAACCTTTCGAGAGAGAGTTCAGAGGAACACGTGTTTCGCTGGTCACTGCATCTTAGCCACGCCATGGAAGCATGCAAAGGAAGAATGAACTTTTGTACTGCCTTGATGCTGGGTTCTTTCAGTTCACTGGTTGTTACTTGACCAGCATCAGCACAATCTACCTGGAAGTTGGTGCTTTTTGTACAATATGCTCACGTTGTCACAGAATAACCTGCAGGTCACTATTTCACAAGGAAACACCCATGGCACAGCCAGTCCCTCCTCCACCTCCACCCAAAAGCATGGGCCTCTTGCCCTGGTTCCTGATCTTCATCCTGGCTGTTGCCGTGCTGGGCTACTTCCAGGGCTGGTTCACCTTCAGCAAAGACGCTGAAACAGGCAAGACCAGTATCAAAGTGAATGCCGACAAGTTCAAGAAAGACAAGGATGCCTTCCTAAAGAGCTCAGGCGACGCACTGGCCAAGGGCAAGGAAAAGATCACTGCTATGCTCAATAAGACCAAAGATGCCAAGCCCGAAGACAAAGCAGCCATCGAAAAGCAGATCGCCGATATGAAGAAGGAACTCGAGAAACTCGAAGCCTCTCTCAAGACAGCTGAAGCAGCCAGCGATGAATCCGCCTTCAATAAGGCCAAGGAAGGTCTGGATGAAACAGTCAAGAAACTGCTTGATCCCAAGTAGTTTCGATGCTGATGAAATGCTAAAAGCCCACGGACAATTCCGTGGGCTTCTCCTTTTGATATCCAACTGAGCACGCCGTGCTACTTCTTCCGCTTCAATACGAAGATCATATCCCGAGCGCCTTCTTTGGTTTCGAACTTCTCAGGTCGCTTGGTGTCGTCGTGGTCAGCGGCACAGATCTTGACCTTGTCGTCGCCATCCCATTCATAGATCGCGAGCTGCTTCTTACCCTTGGTATCACCTTCACTGACCGTGATGTCCATGTGCATGGGTTTCTTGGAAGGATCCAGATCCTGCTTTCCACCTTCGACTAGCATGTCACCAACCTTCTGCTCGTAGGTCTTGCCCTTGAAGGTGAAAGTCATGTCGGCAAACTGTTCTTCCGGCATCTTCTTGCCGCCCACTTCCATGGCGATCACGTTCCAGGTGCCTTCGAACTTTTTGTCTTCCTTGGCGACTGCGTCGTCTTGAGCCCAGGCTGACATGTTGCACAAAAGCAGAAGTGCTCCCAGCAGCATCAGTGACCGTTTCATGTACTCTCTCCTCAAAAAGCAGATGTGATAAATCCTGCAAGACATGTTCTCAGCCACGATATGCGGCTCAGCTTCGGTAGTGTAAGCGAGCATTTCTCTAGAGTAAAGAGATATCGTCCAACCATTCATGGAGTTATCATCTTGCCTGAGTTTCAGGACTAAAAGGGTATTCCATATAGCGTGCTGTTTCCTGAGCGACAGATTCCCCAAGCAGCCTCGCAACGACGTGTAAACTCATGTCGATGCCAGCTGCGATGCCACCCGAAGTGATGATGTTACCTGCTTCCACTACTCGCTTATTCTCCACTACCTGGCAGGTCGGAGCGGTCTGGCGAAGGATATCGTAACGCAAATGATGCGTCGTAGCAGGTTTGTGATCCAGTAAGCCGGCGGCAGCCAGCACGAACGACCCTGTGCAGACTGAAAGGACAAGGTCCGCCGATAGAGCATGCCGCTTCACCCAGTTCAGCAGCACTGGATTATGCATTTCACGACGTGTGCCAAAGCCCCCTGGTATAAGGATGATGTCGGCTGGCGGATGGGTATCGTACGTGTAGTGGGGATTCACGCTGAATTGATTCCGCGCCATCACAGGCTGCAGCTTTTCTGCCACCAGCGAGACTTGGAATGGCTTCACTTCCTGTTGCCAACAGGTCACCGAGAAGACTTCAAACGGGCCAGCGAAGTCGAGCACTTCGACATCATCGAAAACTGCAATGGCAACGTGCCTGCTCGACATGGCTACTCCAGTCTTTATGTTGAGTCTCGTGCGAAAGCCCCACGCCACGCGAGGCGGATATTGACTTCGCTCCGTGGTTGCAGCAACCACAGTTTTCCTTATCATACGGGTAAGCACTTCTCCCGTGCCGACACCAGGGAACACTTCCCACATCCCGTCTTTTGAGTTAGCTTGCTCATGAAGCATGATGGCCACGCCATAGCCAACGGAACCGCACCAGCGATGAACTTTCGGCAGCCATGCCGGAGTATTCTGGGCGTGCGGGTTCTCAGTTGTGGTCACTATGTCCCCGATGGCCTTGTCACCAATGCTATCCTGAGCCAGCACTTCAATTGCGATATTGACTGGATTGTTCGTCGTACGGGTATCGTGGAACGCCGACATGCACTGCCACACCAGGCCACCAGCGATTTCTGCTACGAAGCCGCTCGTGAAGCACTGGAGAAGGCTGACGTTGGCCCGGATGACATCGACCTGATCCTGGTTGCAACCTACACACCAGACACCTCCTTCCCTGCTGTAGGAAATGTGCTGCAGCATCGGCTGGGGCTGCGCTGCCCCGCAATGGATATCAATGTAGCCTGTGCCGGTTTTATCTATGCCTTCATCACCGGGGCAACATACATCAAGGCAGGACTGGCCCGAACGGTGCTCATCATCGGTGGCGATACTAATTCACGTATTGCCAACCCGACCGATCCGAAAACGTATCCGCTCTTTGGTGATGGAGCCGGTGCCGTCGTCATGACAGCTGCCGATGAGAAGTACGGCATCGCGAGCTATCAGCTCGGCTCAGACGGAGCCGGGGCAGAAATGCTAGTTCGCCCCGGTTGTGGTAGCAGACTGCCTCCCGAGCCGGAAATGCTCAGTCAGGGATTGCAGTACCTGCACATGGATGGCCGAGCTGTCTTCCGCTGGGCAGTGACGATGCTGAGTGACAGCATCACCAAAGTGTTGGAACATGGTGGTATTCAGATCAGCGATGTCGATTATTTTGTAACACACCAGGCGAATATTCGGATTATTCACGCTGCAACGGATGTGCTGGGAATACCACGGGATAAGGTACATACCAACGTCAGAAAGTTTGGAAATACCTCAGCAGGCTCGGTGCCACTGGCCCTGCATGAAGCCTTGCAAATGGGTCTTGTCGGTCCTGGCAAGAAAGTTGTCATGAGTGGATTTGGCGCAGGGCTGGCATGGGGTACAATTCTCATGAATTGGTAATTCGCAAACTACGCCAGTTCCGCCCTGAGGTAGTTGTGTTTCAAGTCCGCTGCCCGCTCGGGCACATTCTGGAAATCAGTCACGAGCATATCGGCCAGCGGCTGATGTGTCCCATGTGCCAGGCAGTTGTACATGTATCTCCGGCACGTCCGGGTGAAACACCTTCTGCTAAATATGAAGTACAATGCAGCAAGAAACACATTCTTCGCGTCAAGCAGAAATACCTGGGTAAAGAGATTCGCTGTCCGTCGTGTCAGGAACTGGTCTCGATGAAGGCATCGATGCTCCTGACCTCCAGCGGTGAAACGCTTGGCAAGGTTAAGCCGGAATCCTTCAAGAAAAAAACAGTTGTCAAGAAACCCAAGCCTCCAGTTGCTGAAACTCATACCGCTCCCCCATTACCGCCGATAGCCAATCGAATCACCCCGGCACCACCGCTGCCGCCGATTGCTAACCGCATTACCCCAGCTTCCGTTCCTTCAGCACCGACCGTACACCATCTGAACTTACCAGGTGGTCAGTCGCCACAACGCATTCCACCACCACCGGCTCATGTGGTTGAAGGCCTGGGGGATTCCTCCAGAGATGTTCCGCCTCCGTTGATGGCAGAAATCGTGGAAGAAACCTTTGAATTGTCCGCTCTGCCTGTCCCCTCAACCAGTGTTCCTTCTGATCCAACCGTTATTGAGGAAGATCAGGAGTTCGAAGTGGTGGATACCCAGTTCCACCTGGAACTGCAGGAATCGGGCGTGGAGGTCGAGAAGGCTCCACCGCTGATCAAGAAATCCAGTTCAGGGCGTATTGCCCCACCGCCTCCCCGGCAGCTTGTTCCGCCGCCGATGGCGGAGTTGGATGATGATCAGGACCTGCCACCAGATCCATCACACTTGCCACCACGGGCTCCCACGGGCCTGCAGAACCTCAGTGCTTCAGAAATGATGAAGGTGCAAAAGGCATCACTGAGTGATCCCGAGACACACATCATTCAGGTGACATGCCCGTCAGGACATCTACTGCAAGTAGAAAAGCAGCACCGTGGTATGCACATCCAGTGCCCCCTCTGCAAGATCATTTTCGAACTACCCTTGGAGTAGCTCAGCTCCAGGAACGAGGGGACCGCATTACGCCGACAATCAAGAAGCAGGTTCCCACCCCGGCAACGGCTGATGCACCAGCGTTGCTGCTTTCGTAGGCATGGCATCCTTGACCAGGCGTTCCAGTTCATGCAGATACGCCAGATAACTCTGCCGCCCGTTGGTGGTCACACGGTACAACGTCTGCGATCGAATACTATCCTGTTTTTTCCAGACTTCGAGATACCCTGCTTTGATGAGGGCATCCAGATGACGATTCAGGTTTCCATCGGTAAGAGCACAGAGTTTTTTCAGATCGTTAAAGAGCAACCCGGTTGGTTGCGTCATCAACGACGTCATGATGGAGAGTCTGGCACGTTCATGCAGCAGTCTGTCCAGCCCGCTGTAGGCGTAGCGGCCGGTTTCGTTCAGTGGAGGTTTGCTCTTAGGCATGCTGTTGCTCCCTCGCGGTGTTCCGATGCAGAACAAAGGCAAGTGCCCCCTGGCCGATGCTGAAAACAACAGCAATGTGCCAGGGAGAAGGGACCGCATCACGAGGCAGGAGTTGCAGCAGCAGCGTACCTGCCACCAGGAAGTAAAGCCCCACCCAGCCTAGATGATGTGGCAGATAGGGACGGGCTGCAAAAAGCCCCAAGGCATACAGCATGGCCCACAGTCCGGGGAGCAGCCCGACGGTGTGTTCCAGGTTGCCCAGCAAGGCCAGTGGAATAAAGACGCCAGCAGCCACACAGGGAGCAAATTGGCCAGCGACGATGCGGGCCCGACGGCGGGAGACGCTATCATTGTCAAGAAGATAACTGACAACCGCACCACTGATGCCGACGAGCGCTGCTGCACCAGCAACGAGAAGCCAGTAGATAACAAACAGCCTGGCATCGACCAATGGAAAGAGCACCGGTTGCGCGAATCCGGCAGCCAGCCCCAGCACACCGCTCCACAGCACGGGTCGTGATTCCAGGCCCCGGTACACCTCGCCCTTGGCCAGGTGGGCATGTATGTCAGCCAGGCAACTGAGGGCATCTGTCAACCGTGTCATGCGGTGCTCCCTGAAGAAGTGATACTTTGCGACAGAAAGTGCATAGTGTCAAGGGTGATTGTTGAACCCAACTTGACAGAATGGCCAAAATGCTGACGATACGGCTTCTTCAGGAATGACATTGTCTGCCGGATCGTTGTTCCATTTCAACCATGAAGGAAAAAACTCAGCATGAGGCTGGTGATACGAACCGCGGAGCGTGAACCACTCTGGCACGACTTGCTTCCGGGCAAGATCATCTCGCTGCTTTGGCAGAAGCGATCGCTGGTCATGCAACTGGTTCGCCGGGAAGTGGTTGGGCGTTACCGTGGTTCGATGCTCGGCACGCTGTGGGCGGTACTGCTGCCGCTTGTAGGTGTAACGGTCTACACCATTGTGTTTGGTTTCATCTTTAAGCAGCGTTGGCCGGGCATGGAAACGGGAAGCATCGGTTATGCCCTGGTGCTCTGGGCTGGCCTTGCCTTATTTCAAGCATGCGCTGAAGTGCTGCAGCGGGCTACCTCGATCATTCAGTCTCAGCCGAACCTGGTGAAGAAGGTCGTTTTTCCGCTCGAAGTGTTGCCGGTGATGTTGGTGGGAACCAGCCTGATACCGCTGGGTCTCTCTCTCTCTGTGGTGATGACAGGACTCACAATCAGTCAGGAGCAGATACCACATATCGGCTGGCTGTTCCTTGCACTTGTTTGCTTTGTCCTCTGGCTACAAGGCATCGCCTGGTTGCTGGCGGCAGTGGGTACCTATCTGCGTGATCTGGCGCCTATGGTACAAGGTGTGATGCCTTTGATGATGTTTCTAACTCCCATTTTTTACCCATTGAGATCTATTCCCGAGGGTGTCCGTGACTGGTTCTGGCTGAATCCGCTGACAGCTATCGTTGAGACGGTGCGAAGTGCACTGCTTCATACGCCGTTGCCCCCAACATCGGCACTGGTGATGATGACACTGTCCGCGGTGCTTACCTGGCAGTTGGGTGCCTGTGTGTTCGCAAGGCTCCGTTCGGAAATGGCGGATGTGGTGTAACTCCGAGATGAAAACAGAAACACTACCACAACTGCAACCGGCACCTGTTCGTTCTGTAGAGATGGTCCGTTCTGAGGTCAATATTGTCGATCAGCAGGCGCTGGTGCTGCATCGTGTCAGCAAGTGTTATCGTCGTTTTACTCGCCAGTTCGACCGTATCAGGCAATGGCTTGCAGGCAGCCAGCGGAAGTATTACCAGGAACACTGGGCACTGCGTGACGTTTCGTTCAGTGTCAAACGGGGCTCGACAGTAGGAATTCTGGGTGCGAATGGATCAGGCAAATCGACGCTGCTGCAATTGATTGCAGGTACCCTGACACCTACCGCAGGTTCGCTGGCCATTCAGGGACGTGTAGCTGCGCTCCTGGAACTGGGAAGTGGTTTTCACCCCGAGTTCACAGGCTGGGAAAATGTCAGGCTGCAAGCCAGCGTACTCGGTCTTTCCGATGCTGAAATTGCAGCGAAGCTGGAACCCATCGCCCGCTTTTCGGAACTGGGAGATGCCCTCGATCAGCCGATACGTACCTACTCGTCTGGCATGATTCTCCGACTGGGTTTCAGCATCGCCATCAGCATCGACCCCGATATTCTCCTAGTTGATGAAGCACTCGCTGTCGGCGACATCACCTTTCAACAGAAATGCATGGGACGCATTAACGCCCTGCGTGAACAGGGTGTGACCATCATTCTGGTAACCCATGATATCGGTATCACCAAACGGCTCTGCGATGAAGCCTATGTGCTGGACAAGGGACGACTGGTGCAATCAGGCAAGACGGCGCCCGTTTGCAACTGGTATGTTGCCCATCTCTTTGCCGACCGACAGCGTGCTGAACCAGTGCCAGTCCCCTGTGAGAAGCAATATCGGCATGGCAACCGTCATGGACAGATACGCCAGTTCCGATGGTTGAACGAAAAAGGTCAGCAGACCGATCAAGGTTGGATCGGTGAACAGCAGACTCTGGAAGTGACATTGGTTTGTGATCGAGAGATCACTGATCCGGTGCTGGGTTTCTACCTGCGGGACGCACTGGGAACCGAAGTACTGGGCGAGAACACCCAGAATGTCAAGATCGACTTGCCGGGACGGGCAGGTAGCGAAGTGACGGTACGGTTCCGCTTCGGCTTGCATCTTCGCCCCGGAGCCTATACCTTGTGCATCGGATTCGTGGAGAACCCGGCTCAGCCCGTGGTGCTGGACTGGATCGACCAGGCCATGGTGCTGCAGGTACATGATCCTGTACCTGGAAGGGTGATCTACGGGCTGTTAGCAGAACCGATCACGGTAACTGTTGACAATCAAGACTGCGCCTGATGCTTGAACGTGCAAGGATGCACCATGCCGCTGCCCCGTCAGTTGTTACAGATCGACTTCGATCAATTCCATCGCTATGCTGCGCTGACGGTCTTGCTCAAACCGTTGCTGACTCGCTGGCAACAGGGAAGTCATCAGCCACTGCGACTTCTGGAAGTGGGAAGTCATTCTCTCAATCTGCTACCTGCCTTCCTGGCCCCGGTACCCGTGGAAATCGTCAGAGCTGATCTGGAGCCTGGCCTGGCTGGCGATCTCGGGCCCTACATCACCATTCAGAAAGACGCACCGTTACCCTTTGCCGATGATGCCTTTGACGTGGTTGTAGCCATGGAGGTGCTGGAGCATATTCCGGCGGAAGATCGCACGTTTGCGATGGGGGAATGGTCACGGGTTGCGTCCAGGGGAGTCTTCTTCAGTTGCCCGAATGGCAAGCGGGTGCGTAAACTGGAAGCCCGCGCCGATGCTGACTTTCAGGCTCGTCACGGCCGGGTACATCCCTGGCTGGAAGAGCATGCCCGGTTTGGCTGGCCTTCTCGACGGGAAGTGGAAGCACTCTGCGAGACTATCGGCATCACCTGTCATCGTTTTTACAACTCGCCGCTAGCCGAGTGGTTGCCTTTGCTGCTGGCGACAGAACAGATCTTTGAGCAAGGCGATCAAGCTCTGAGAAAGCGCTTTAACGAGATGCTGAACTTGCGTCCGTTCCGGGCTTTCATCCAGGAGCCAGGCTATCGCACGCTCTATGCCGGGTTCAAGTCGGAAGCTCTCGACCAGGAAGCCTGCCGTACCTGGCAGCGTCGGGAAGTCCTTGCCGAAGTTCTGGAATCCGGGCTCGATCCCTGTCGCATCCTCGCCAGACAGCTCAGTGAGTATGTGCGAGAACAACG
>CAYPJB010000083.1:0-13267 GCA_964410845.1 uncultured Bacteroidales bacterium
AACACACGTATTTTCGAGGGAAACGTCTGGGGACTTGAGTGGTTTGAAAATGACGCAAGAGGCCAGTTTCCTCAATACTTCAAGCAGATCGGCAATGAACGAGTCGCGGTGCCAGCAGCAACCGTGCCCGCAGAGACTTGGTTGCAGAAACAGGAGTTCAAGTTAGCAGAAGCCGGGGTGCCCTATACGTCACCGAACGCAGGTGCGTGGGCCCAACCCGGGCCTAAGGTTGGACCTTTCACTGCCGAACTCACTGACGGTTCACTGGTTACCTATTCGTGGTACCGTTTTGTGGATCAGCCTTCATTCCAGCAATATCTATGGAGTGAAGACAAGAAGGCGAAATTGCAGGCTATTGTCGAAAAGGTACACGCAAACTGGACGATCGATCGTGAGTACATGGCTGCACCAACCCGAGGAAAGCTCGTTTCCCTCGACCCCGGTTTGCTGGTGACACCTCCTCAGGGATTAGAGGTCGGATACGTGCCAATCGTGACAAGGCAGGCCGCACGACAGCGGCCACGCTGATCCATATTCAACTTCTCCACCGGTAATCAACACACCAGGGCAATTCAAGGCACTATCCAGTGACTATGGTGAAATATGATGTTCCCAAGCCGTCGATTCCTCGCTTGCCTCTTTGGCTTCGCACTCATGTCAATCGGGCTTCCCGCGACTTTCGCGGATGAACCGAAGCGCTCTACGCCCTCCCGTCAACAAAGCACCAAGCCATTGAAGGTGTTCATCCTGGCCGGGCAGTCGAACATGCAAGGTCACGCAAAGGCTGAGACTCCCCGGTCGGCAGAGATGGCGGGCTACCTTCTTGTACCTCACGATAAAGTGGACAAGACTTACAACGCCGGGTTTTCTCTCTACGTTGCCGCCTGGCCTCTCTTGAAGAATTACCCAGGACAGGAGTTTCAGAGCGGCTTGTTCGGTACCTGGATGTTCGCACAGTACGATGGCCCCAAACCGGAGAAACTTTACTCCGACATCGAAGGGGGACTCGGTTGGTGGCGTGACACTCGGTTCGCCACCGAAACGCCGAAGTTCATCATGGGCGGCGTGGCCTTGAACTTCATTGAATGGGCGAATGGACCCGGTGCCGGCAAGGGCCGCGACTGGAAAAAGCCAGCAGGTCATTACGCTGTCGCCCAACTCAGTCCTTGGGTACTCTGGCCACCAGATGGACTCAATCTCAAACAGGGAACGTGCGGAGAACTCTTCGGTTACGGCTACCTGCCTCTGCCACTAACTGAAGCCAAGAAGACCACTGCTGGTAACGACGTACCAACCGGTAACCATTGTTGGACTTTGTTTCTCAACACCGGCAATTTCAAAGGGCCGGTAGCGTTCTTCACGCCATACTTCTGGTCAAGGCCATCCGTCGGGAACCCGAAGCTGAGTGGCTTGTTTCTTGACAGCCGACCATCCGAACCGAACAAGGCATTGCAGATGGAGACCCAACACGTTCCGGCATTCATAGCCAAAGACGCCAGGGGAGACACCTATGCACGTATCGCACCCACGTTGTTCCCAGGGAAACCCGACGCGGATTCCTTACTCGTACATCGTATCACCGCATACAGCAAGGCCGCGTTGTGGGACAGCGTGCAAACTTGGTTCGAAGGAGGGAAGAAGGCATCAGGCGTGATCGACCCCAAGGCCGCCAGCGTGCATACGTTCAGTGGCAAAGGTGGTGCAACCTGGCGAATTTATTCGCCTGATACTCCGCGGGACAAGAAAGTACCACTGGCATGGAATTCGTTCGCCAATCCCATCAAACTTGATGACATCACGTTCGGCTACCGCTGGGCTAAAGACCTGGTGAAGCAGAACGACTCGAAGGTTGGTTCGCTCTTGACCTTGCCGGAGTACTATCGGCTGACAAAAGACCAGAAGGATAAAGAACAGTGGGTTGTGGTGAACCCCAACGATGTCCCCGCAGAAACCGGCTTGGTGAATGCGGTATTCCCGCAACCGCGAAAGGTTGCCTCGAAGCCGTATGTCACTCCCGACGAGGCGGATAGTTGCTGGAAGAAGCCCGGACCAGTAGCCGGCCCGTTTGAAGCGAAACTGGGTGACGGCAGTGTCGTCACATACTACTGGTACCGCTTTGCCGACCAACCCGCCTTGCTAAACGCCGACCTGACCGATGCCGAGCGGGAGAAACTTCAGAAGCGTGTGGAGATGCTGCACCGCGAATGGACTAAAGACCGCGAATACCTTCCACCTCCAACTGTAGGTAAACTCGCGGACCTGGATTCAGCCGTCCTGGTAACTCCACCTATAGGCCTGGAAATCGGGTATGTGCCTATTGTCACACGTCAAGCTGCTAAGGAGTAAGAGGTGATGAAAACAGGCGATCTTCACACGTTGTTTCTCAGGCAGCGAGGTCATTGATGCTATTCCGAGTGCTCTACTCCCTATTGCTCATGTTATTGGCGGTGGGGTCGACGTTTATCCCGTTGCAAGCCGCCGAACCGCAGAAACCAAACATCGTCTACATTCTGGCGGATGATCTCGGGTATGGCGATGTCGGTTGCTACAATCCGCTGTCGAAGATCCCTACGCCAAACATAGATCGGCTGGCCAAGGAAGGGGTACGGTTCACGGACGCGCACTCGCCGTCCGCGGTTTGTACACCGACACGCTACGCATTGCTCACAGGAAGATATGCTTGGCGGACCCGGTTGCAGCGTAACGTGATTGGTCCATTCGCACAGCCGCTCATCGCGGAGAAGCAACTCACCGTTGCCGGGTTACTTCGTGAACAAGGGTACGCAACCGCATGTATCGGCAAATGGCATCTCGGCTGGGGTTGGCCCAAACCTGGTAATGACGGCAAGCGGGACTTCAGCAAACCGATTCCCAACGGGCCGACGACTCGCGGGTTCGATTACTATTTCGGGACTGATGTTCCGAATTATCCGCCTTACTGTTTTCTGGAGAACGACCGCACCGTCGGCATCCCTTCGATCGCTGCCCCCGTCGGGCGCAACTCCTTCAACATCGCGGGCCCGATGGTCCCGGACTGGAAACTCGTCGATGTGCTCACCGGGTTGGAAAACCGTGCGGTCGAGTACATTGAGAAGGCTGCAAAGAATGACAAGCCGTTCTTTCTTTATCTGCCGCTAACATCCCCCCACTATCCGGTCGTGCCCGCGCCGTCGTTTCAAGGAAAGAGCAATGCTGGTGAATACGGCGATTTCGTGGTGCAGACAGATCAAGTGGTGGGGAAGGTTCTCGAAGCGCTCAAGAAGAGCGGCGTTTCTGACAAGACCCTGGTGATCTTCACAAGTGACAATGGCCCAGAAGTTACCGGCGAAGTAAAACCAGGCGCGTACGACCGGTTGAAGGAATTCAGTCACGCCAGCATGGGCGCCCTTCGCGGTGCAAAACGGGACGCTTGGGAGGGAGGACATCGAGTACCGTTCATCGCCCGGTGGCCAGGGAAAGTCCAGGCGGGAACCACCTGCGACGAAACTATTTGCCACGTCGATCTGATGGCGACACTCGCCGCCTTGCTCGATGTCCAACTGCCAGTTGATGCCGGCGTGGACAGCGTCAACATTCTACCTACGCTCATCGGCGAGAAGCGAAAAGCGTCACTGCGTGAAGCAACCGTACATCACAGCGGTCAAGGCAAGTTCGCAATCCGTCGCGGGGACTGGGTGCTGATCCTTGCTCCGTCTGGCGACGACAATGGCAAGCAGGGCGAACCGGCATGGTTCCAAAAAGATCGCGGATACATGCCACACAAGGAAGTCGGAGAACTCTTCAACCTGAAAACGGATCCTGCTCAGAAGTACAACCATTATGCGACCGAAACAGCAAAGGTGAAAGAACTGGTTAGCCTGATGGAACGCTATGTGACGGACGGTCGAAGTACGCCAGGGCCGAAGCAAAAGAATGACGTAGTCATCACGTGGGACAAGCGGGCAAGTAAATAGGCGGTTTCGATCTATCCCAAACGATTCGTGTTTTACGAACTTTCATCAGTGAACAGTCGGCCACTGAGGATGCTAGCGTAAAAGGCAATTTCCGTATCGAACTGCCAATGCCGTCACTACTTTCAATGCGGAGCAATTGGCCAAGGATAAAGATATGACATTCGTGACTAGAAGTGATTCCAAAACCCCATTGAATTAAACTTGCGCCCGGTAAGGAGTTGTGTTAAGAGCAGGCGTGGACATGGAGGCCGCGCCGATGGGTAAGCCATTATTGACCGATGCGCAGTGGTCCAAGATCGAGCTGCTGTTACCCCGTCCCAAGCCGTCCAAAAACAGTGGACGCCCCCGTGCTAAAGATCGCAGCGTGATGGAAGGGATCCTGTGGATGCTCAAATCGGGAGCACGCTGGGAAGATTTGCCCCGAGATCGTGGCTGGCCTTCCTACAGCACCTGTCGACGACGATTACTGGAATGGGATCAGCAAGGCATCTGGCTCAAGCTATGGCGTGCCTTCTTGGGTGAGTTGGAGAACGTGGTCAACTCGATTGGTCCGAATCCTTTGCTGATGGCAGCTTTGACCCAGCGACCCCGCACGAAGTTACGTTGATCGAACCACTGCTCGAAAAGATCGCAGTGCCTCGGTCCAGCGCGGGACGTCCACGCAAGAATCCGAAACGGCTTATTTATGACCGCGGGGCCGATTCCGATCCGTTGCGGGAACGCTTGAAAAGGCGAGGCATAGACCTCATCTGTCCCCAGAGGGAAAATCGTCGCAAGCCTCGATTGCAAGACGGACGAAAGCTGTGAAGATAAAAGCGTCGTTGGAAAGTGGAGAGAACCTTTGCATGGTTGGGAAACTTCCGAAAACTAGTGGTAAGATGGGATCGTTCCCTCCTTGCCTACCAGGCCTTTTTCAACATCGCTTGCAAGCTGATTACCCTCAGGCAGTTTTGAAATGACTTCTAGCAAAGACACGTTCGGCAAAGAAGTTACGGAGAAAGCCGCCCGTGGGATTTGAACCCACGACCCCCGCTTTACGAAAGCGGTGCTCTACCGCTGAGCTAGGGCGGCAACTACTAACATGACATTACCAAATATAGAGGGTTCGCGCAGGGGCTGCAATGGTGGTTCTGGTGGAAACATCAGCGAAGGATCTTTAACACAAAGCTGTCAGTTAGAGTTTAAGACAATCAACATCAAGGGGATTACCCAGTCAGTCTTCCGGTGTAGTTAAAGTCCATGGCAAGAGAGGTTACGAGTGCCACGAGATCAAGAACTTTGGAATGGCGGTCTTTCGGACGGTAGTGCAAGCTGAGGTTCTCGGCACGTACGGCCAATTTGTCAATGATGGCTGTGACTTCGTCGAATTCGAGCGTCGTCCAGCGAACAACACGATCAGCAAGGATGAGACGCTCATCCTGAATAAGACTGCCTGCTGGCTTGATGGTTCGCGATCGCAGTGAAGGAAATACTTCACGCAACTTATCGTCCACGTAGCCTTGTGCTTCTGAACGGTAGCGTTCCACCTGCTTGCCATAATGCTCAGCAAGGGTCCAAGGCATTTCGCTGATGGGCTGATAGTCAGGCCCATCGTCCAGTTCAGGCTGCACATCACGAATCTGCTTCATCAGCTTATCGAGATACTCGAGTTTCTTGATGGCAGGCCAATACCGATACTTTCGTCGCCAGGCTGATCGTGGGGTGAGCCAGACAGCAAAGGTCTCCGCAAAATCTTCGTCAGGGTGTTTTTGTGCATAAGTTCGCCCCCATTTATGATGCGAGATGTGACGAACAAACTGCCTGCTCAGGGGGTTCGGCAAATAGTGATCGCGATAGGGCTTGGAGAACTTGCCGAACATTTCTGTCCAGCCATCGTACTCCCATAATCGATATGCATAGTTGAGAGCATGCCCTGCTTCGTGACGCATGAGCATCATGACGAATTGATCGTCTTCCAACTCACCGGTCTGCTCTTCTTCCAGTCGAGATAATCGGCGATCAGCCAGGTAGAAGGGAACACCAATGATCGGAACTTCGTTGGGGCAGCCCCAGCCATCGGTCAGATAACAGCGAGGCTGGAAGGGGAGCCGCTTCGCTTCAAGCTCCCGATAGAGACGCTGGACACAGTCATCAACGTCTTCGTCTTCAATGCTGACCCCGAGATCACAGAGCCTGGTTTGGAGGAGTTCATAGCGCACGGTCTCCCACCCATTCACGACCGATAAGGCTCGCAGGGCGGCAGGGCTCATGGGCGGAGTCACCTCGTTGAACTTACCGTCGGCGACGGCAAGACTTGATTAGGCAATCCATTATTGGGGATGCAACCACTATGTACGTGTGCAAGTCTACGTTATTCTATCAACGATCCATGGATGCAGGTCAAGGTGTACAAGTTCAAGTTGATCCAACTCACAATCGGGAAAGCAGTTATGGCAATAATGAAAATGAAGTTCTGATTCATCGACAGTTTAGTCCAGTATTGTCATGGTGCGTAAGTGCAATTATAACAATGCCTTATATCAAAATATCGCATGTCCTAGTTAATCTGCCCAGTTCCTCAGCAATTTAACACAATAGTGTCAAAAAAACTACTCATCGCTGTCATCTTCTATTTCGATCACATGGGAGAACAGTGCCAGTGCAACCACTTCGTCGGCTCGCACCATCACTTGCTTACGGTTGGCTTTAATGCCTGTGAACTTGGTAGAGACGATATAATTTTCTCTGGTTGTGGGGCTGTCACGCAGGTCATGGAGGTCTGCATCCACCAGTGTAAAATAATCCCGGTCGTAGCTGATGAGTTTACCCAGGCAGACATATGGACTGCGAAGATCGAGAACCACCTTCTGGTTCAGGTAAGACTGAAGATTCTCCACGTGTTCCTCCGTCTGGAAGGCAGATCACTAGTTCATATCGTATGCTTCACCCGTCACTTTGCCCGCCCCAGTTGCATGCAGACAGATATTACTAGTGCATCCTGGATAGTTGCGTGATCGGAGGCATGGAAAGGCCAGCATGTCGGTAGAAGAGCGTATCGTCAATAGTTCGGAATCGTTGAAGCAGGCCGTGCACCATCTTGCCCAGTCCAGGGTAATCGGTTTCGACACTGAATTCGTTGGCGAACATTCCTTCCATCCCGAACTCTGTCTGATCCAGGTTTCCACTGCTGAGCATCTATTACTGATCGATCCGCAAGCCTGTGGCGATTTGACACCCTTCTGGGAATTGATGACAACCGGGGCAGTGGATGTCGTCGTCCACGCCGGACGTGAAGAAATACGACAGTGCATTCGTGCGACAGGACGCCCACCCCTCCGCTGTTTCGATGTCCAAATAGCAGCAGGGCTACTGGGCCTGGGATATCCTCTGGGGCATGCTGCTCTTGTGAATCAACTCCTTGGTGCCAACCTTTCCAAGAGTGAAACGTTAACCGATTGGCGTGCCCGTCCACTCACAGAGCAACAGATTCGCTACGCCTACGACGATGTCCGTTTCCTGTTGCCTCTTTACCAGAGAATGAAAAGCAAACTGGAAAAGCTGAACCGGCTCGAATGGGCTGATGAAGAGTTCACTCGCCTGACCACAATAGCCGCCGATGAAGCACCCAATAACCTGGAACGTTGGCGCAAGGTCAAAGGCACATCGTCTCTCTATCCTCGCCAACTGGCTGTGCTTCGTGAACTGTTCGCCTGGCGGCAGGAAAGGGCGGAAGCACTCGACCGTCCCGCACGCACACTGATTCGTGATGAGATCATGGTAGATCTCATCAAGCGAGATCCCAAAGCTATTAGTGACATTCAGGGGATGAGGGGGCTTGGGGTTGCCCGCCGCGACCTGGAAGGGTTGCTTGCAGCCATCGAACGTGGCCGCAAGACGCCGAGCGATCAGTGGCCCAAGAGTCCGCCCAGGGAAGTGGATCCGCCCCAACTTTCGGTGCTGGTCGATTTCCTGCAGGTGGTGCTCGGCAACCTGACACTCGAGATGAAGCTTTCGATGAGTCTGGTGTGTACGATGAGCGATCTGCGCTACGTCATCAAACGCGCCATGGGAGAATCTAAAGGCACCTCGCTGCTGAACGAAGGCTGGCGAGCCCAGCACATTCGACCTCAACTGGATGCCGTTCTACAAGGCCAGTACGCTGTACGAGTAGGCAAATTACGCAGTGCTGCACCGCTGAAAATCGTCGGCAAGCCCAGCTCGCTTCCACGAGAGGCACTCGAAGATACCGAAGTGATGGAAGCACTTCCGCCTGACGAACAATAATGCAACTTATCGTCAGCAAGTCGAGCAGACACATCATCGAGAACATGTAGATTGACGTAGGTGCCTTATCACATTGCTCTGAATTGGGTGAGCATTGTCTACCATCAATGTCGAACTGGGTTCTCGTCGCTACGCCATCGAGCTTCGACATCAGGCTGTCTCTGAGTTTCCGGCCTGGCTGCACAGTCTGGGTGCATGCTCGAAGCATGTGTTGATCTATGATGCCAACGTGCAGCAACATGCTGAACAACTCATGCAGTTACTACCTGTCACACCGATCAAGGTGCCGCCGGGGGAAGAACAGAAGTCTCTTGACGCGCTGAGTCTGCTTTATGATGAACTAGCCGCCGCCAGAGCAGATCGACATACCATCGTACTTGCCATGGGTGGTGGCGTGATGGGAGATCTTGCTGGCTTTGCTGCTGCCAGCTTCAATCGTGGATTGCCTCTCGTCATGATTCCCACGACGCTGCTCGCCATGGTCGATAGCAGTGTTGGCGGAAAAGTCGGCATCAATCATCCAGCGGGCAAGAACCTTATCGGTGCCTTTCATCAACCACGAGGCGTCTGGATCGATACGCACTACCTCAGCACGCTACCCACACGGGAGTTTCGCAGTGGCTTGGCCGAGGTGGTGAAGTATGGCATCATCCTCGATGGTGCTTTCTTCAACTGGCTCGACAATCATGGCGAAGCCATTCTCCTGCACGACCCCGCCAGTCTTCAGCATATCATCAGCCGCTCCTGCCAGCTCAAAGCGCAGGTTGTCGAACAGGACGAATTCGAGACCACCGGCGTTCGAGCCATCCTCAATTTCGGTCATACCCTCGGTCATGCCATCGAGCGGGTGACAGGGTATGGTCAATTACTGCATGGCGAAGCAGTTGCCATCGGCATGGTCTTCGCCTGTCGGCTGGCAGAACGACTAGACATTATCACCAGTGAACTAACCACTCGGCTGATTCACTTGCTCCAGCGATTCCAGCTTCCAACCGATGTGGATACCGGGCTGTCAGTATCCGAACTACTGACTGCCATGCAGCACGATAAAAAGAACATCGCTGGTCAGTTACGTTTCGTGCTCCCCACTGCTCTGGGCCACGTGAAGTCCGGCATCCCTGTTGATACGGGCACTGTCCTCTCCCTCCTTCAGCAGAAAGCTCACTGATGGATGCAGAGACACTCGCCCGGCTCAAGTTGCATCTCCTCCCCGGCCTTGGCCCCAAAACGCTGGCTGCGCTCCTCGAACGCTTTGAGACGGCTGAGCGTATCATTCGCACGCCTGCCAGCGAACTGATGACGGTTCCCAACATCGGCCAGAAGACTGCTGACCAACTCACCGATGCTCTGAACAAGCTTGATATCGATGCAGAACTGGCACTCGTGGAGAAGCATCAGGCCCGGATGCTCCATCTCGATCACCCCAATTACCCACCGGCACTTCGCAGTATTCCTACAGCACCTTTTTTCCTTTTCACGCGTGGAATGTTTCAGCCGGTTGATGCCCAATCGGTAGCCATCGTCGGCTCCCGACACTGTACAGCGTACGGCCGTCGCATCGCCAGCCGATTGGCGGAAGGCCTGGCTCGGGCAGGATGGACGATTGTCAGCGGGCTGGCACGTGGGATCGATGGCGTTGCCCATACTGCTGCCCTCGATGCTGGTGGACGAACCATTGCCGTGCTTGCTGGTGGCCTGGGCAGGCTCTATCCACCGGAACACAAGGAACTGGCCGAAAGAGTGGTTGAGCAAGGCGTGCTCCTTAGCGAGATGCCAATGGCGATGGCCCCGATGCCTGATCTCTTTCCCCGCAGGAACCGTATCATCAGTGGTTTGAGTCGGGCGACGATCATCGTGGAAGCTGCACTCAAGAGCGGCGCCCTGATCACCGCGAGGCTCGCAGGAGAGCAGGGCAGGGAAGTGCTGGCGGTGCCTGGCCCTGTCGATAGCGATGCCAGCGAGGGTCCACATCAGTTAATCAGGCAGGGTGCCTCGCTGGTCCGTTCGGTAGATGATGTACTGGAGGCTCTGGATGCATTACCTCAGTTAGATGCTTCCCAGGCAGTCAGTTCACCAGCTTCCCCAACTAATAACAAGTTGAAGGAACCGCCTATTACACTCTCCCCCGTGCAGTTGCAACTCTGGCAAGCCCTCGGCAGCGAGAGTGCATTAGTCGATGATCTCGTTGCTTCGACCAAACTTGGCATCTCCGAGATCAACAGTGCACTGCTCATGATGGAACTCTCTGGGCAAATTCGCCGCTTGCCTGGCAACCGTTTCGCTCGGAAGTAACCCATGACCACCTACCGTGCTGACTGGGTCTTCACTGGCATCGGCGAACCGTTGCGTGATGGTGTGATTGAGGTGGCCGATCGAGAGATCGTTGCGGTAAAGCCCTACTCACCGAAGATGAAGATCAACTACGACTTTGGGCAGTGCCTCATCACACCTGGCTTCGTGAATGCACATACACATCTCGACCTCGGAGCACTTGGTGGCAGACTGCCTGCCACCACGAACTTTACAGATTGGTTGCAGCTGGTGATCGCCTATCGCCGGCTGAACGATGTGGCCGAGTGGGATGCTGCTATCAAGCAAGGCATCGATGAATCCATTCGATCAGGTACGACTGCACTGGGTGACATCAGCGTTGGTGGTCGCAGTGCCAACTTCCTGGCAGCGACTGAACTGGAGAGCGCCGTCTTTCTCGAACTGATCGGCTTAGGGGATAGCCGATTGCAACCTTCTCTTGAACAGGCTGCCGTCTGGCTATCTGGGAAAACGACACAACCACGACACTACCTCAGCCCTCATGCTCCCTACACGGTGTCCCGTCAATTGTTGCAGCAACTCGGTGGGGCATACCCACGTACTCATGTAGCGATGCATGTCGCTGAGACCGAAGCAGAACTCGAGTTGCTGGCAACGCATGCAGGCCCGTTTAAGCCGTTCCTCGAAAGTGTAAATGCCTGGCATCCTCAGAACCTGATCAGTTCCATCGATGAGCTACTCAGGCTATTGCAGGCATTCGAGAGTGTGTTCCTGATTCATGGGAATTTCCTCACTCGAGATCAGTGGCAAAGGTTGCCTCGCCGAACCACCTTGGTTTACTGCCCACGGACCCATGCTTACTTCGGCCATCCGCCTCATCCCTATTTGCAAATGCTCGCTGATGGAATGACCGTGCTCCTCGGAACAGACAGCCTGGCGTCCAATCCCGATCTAAGCATTCTGAATGAGTGCCGTTTTTTATGGAAACGAGATCGGAGCCTGCTTGATGGCGAGACATTACTGCAGCTGGCTACAGGGAAAGCTACATTAGCCACAGGTTGTCCTGCTACTTTCGTGGTAATTCCATACGAAACTGACGCGATCGACCCTTGGGAAGCACTTTGGTCAGGATTTGCATCTCCTTCTGCAGTATGCACTTACGGCAATCTGATAACTTTTTTATAATCTTTTCGCGGGAATGTTGTCACAAACAGCCCGGTGCTCACTCTAGGGATGTAGATGGAGGGATGGCTTGGTTATCATCTTCTCTGTTTCGAGTGTGGGCGGCATAGCAAGTAACCAAGCCATCTTTTCGTAAATCACGCTGAGGTTCACTTCAGCTTTCGATACTTAGACCAGCCCTATGCCCAGTGGGCGCTGTTCTGAGGATGCCGGGTTCGCCCGGCATCACAATACAATTCGTCTGGGTCGTTAGCGGATGGGGCGGACAGGCTAACGACCTAGACGAATTTATTTTTGTTGCGGTGCGATGCACCATACATGACCACTACGCGAACGACTTCCTACTCATGCCGTAGTGCTTCAATGGGATCCATCAGAGCTGCTCGTTGTGCAGGATAAATCCCGAAGAGAAGACCAACCATCACGGATACGCCAAAGGCAACGATGGCGGACCAGCTCGTGATAATGGTCGGCAGTTCGAAGAAGTGAGTGACTGCAAGTGAGCCACTGACCCCGAGGGCGACGCCAACCATGCCGCCGAGACTCGTCAGAACAATGCTCTCCGCCAGGAACTGGGAAGTGATGTCACCACGCTTGGCGCCGAGCGCTCGGCGAATGCCAATCTCGCGAGTGCGTTCTGTCACCGTGGCAAGCATGATGTTCATGATGCCGATACCACCAACGACGAGAGAGATGGAAGCAATAGCCCCTAGCACCAGGGAGAAGATACGCTGGGTACGCTCTGCCTTTTCAAGAAGGTCGAGCGGGACTGTCACGGTATAGTCTTTCTGCGGGTGGTATTGTTCGAGCAGACAGCCAATCACTTCAGCTGTGTTTTTGACATTCTCCAGTTTGTCGACGCTGACGGTAATCTGGGTGAGCTCCAGCTTCTCAGCCTGGAAGCTGCCTGCCTTCATAGTCAGGATGATGCTGCCATTGCGTACCTTGTCGGTATCGAAGGGGATGTAGACTTCCTTGTCGTAGTCGCGAATTTCACCCATGCCTGGCTTGCTGGCCCCACGGGGTTCCGTGATGCCAACGATGCGGTAGTAGTGGTTGCCATCAATGCGGATGGCTTTGTTCATCGCGTCTTCGTAAGGGAACAGAGTTTCTGCCACTTCATGACCGAGGATGCAGACATTGGCTTTTCCAGATAGATCGACCTCGGAGATGAAACGGCCCTGGGCCATTCGGAGTGTGGCTTGTTCCTGTTGTTCGGGCGTGGCAGCAACTATGCGGGCATCGAGCTTTCGATTCTGAAATCGCACTTCTTTCACGAACTCACGCGTCGCGGTAACATCAGTCACACTGGGGATGGTCTGAAAGATACGATCGAAGTCAGCCATCTTCAGACCGTAGTCGAGAATGAATTGCTGCTGGCGTTCCTTCTTCTCTTCACCAGTGGGCTTGGCGGAACGAATAATGATGTTGGTGGCGCCGAGTTGTCTGATCTGTTCAATGGCTTCGAAGCGTGCCGCTTCGCCAACGGCGAGCATCACGATGACGGAAGCGACACCCAGAACGATGCCGAGCACCGTGAGGAGCGAGCGGAGTCGCTGAGCCATCAGGTTGCGGAGGGCGAGCTTCAGGATGTGGGA
>CAYPJB010000084.1:0-13229 GCA_964410845.1 uncultured Bacteroidales bacterium
TGGCTTCGTCGAGAATCTGGTTCATGTGCAAGCCGCCTAGCGTGATCTCAGCAGTAGCGACTAGACAAAGGTCAGTGTTTTCGACCGAGTAGATCTGAGTTTCAGGGCCACGAGGAATGAAGCCAATGCCTTCGAGGACATCGACCTTGGCCATGTCGGGGGTGACGATAGGGATGAAGCCTGCCTTGCTGAGCATGCTCATCGTGTACTGAATGAGCGCGATTTCGAGCATCGCCGCTTCGTTCTTGAGGAAGTAGAACTTCGGGCCAACGACGTTGGAGCCCGCTTCGAAGTCACACAGGTCATGCTTTTCACAGAGAGCGACGTGATCGAGAGGCTTGAAATCGAACTTCGTCGGTGTTCCCCAGGTTCGGATGACCTTGTTGGCAGCAGAATCAGTGCCTACCGGAGCATCAGGGTGCGTCATGTTGGGGATGACCCGCAGTGCGGTGCGGAGTTCCTCGTCGATGCTCTTCTGTCGTGCTTCCAGGTCGGCTACCCTGGTACGGAGTGCTCGTCCTTCGTCGATCAACGCTTGACGCTTGGCAGCGTCCTTCTCTTTACCAGTGCTTTTAGCCAATTCGTTTTGCTTGGCCTGGATGGCTTGTACATCCTGGATGGCTTGTTTGCGTTCAGCAACCAGTTTGGGGATCTGATCCAGATCTGCCTTCACGTTGCGGTTGATACAGTTCTGGCGAACAAGGTCGAGGTTATCTACAACGAATTGAGCGTCGAGCATGGTTTCTCTCATCTCGTCCCCGGTCTCCGACCGGGGACACACTGAAGTGCTGGCTCCGCCAGCAAGCCTTGATCTGGTTACATTTAACACTGATGCCCGGCGGAGCCGGGCTTGCAGTGCGTCCCCGACTCGGAGACCGGGGACGAGAATACTTAATTATTCTGCTAGCTGGCCCGCTGTTCCAGCGGCACATAGTCAGCATCTTCGACACCGACGAAGACCTGCTCCGGCCGGTAGATGCGATTCTTGGCAATCTGCTCACACCAGTGGCTGAGCCAACCAGCGGAACGGGCCAGAGCAAAGATCGGAGTAAAGAGATCAACTGGAATGCCGAGGGCCTTGTAGACAATACCAGAGTAGAAATCGACGTTGGGGTAAATACCCTTGGGTCCCAGAATGCCTATTGCTGCACGTTCCATTTCGACGGCCGTCTCGTACATCTTGGGTCGGCCTGATTCAACGAAGACGTGTTCGGCCAGTTCCTGAAGCACGGTTGCACGTGGGTCTTTGACCTTATACACACGGTGGCCAAATCCCATGATCTTCCGCTTCGTGGCGACAGCATTCTCCAGCCAGGCACGAGCCTTGCTCGGATCGCCTATCTCTTCCAGAACGGGTAATACTTCTTCGTTGGCTCCGCCATGTAATGGGCCTGAGAGCGTGCCAATGGCAGCACTAATGACAGCATAGGGGTCTGCAAGAGTCGAGCCGACCACACGAGCCGAGAACGTGGAAGCGTTCATCGTGTGCTCAGCATGCAGGATAAAGCAGGCATCCAGCACCTTGCGGACAGCAGGCGTCGGGATGCGTTCAAATAGCATCCAGTAGAAATTTCCTGCGTGATCAAGATCATCCCGTGGATCAACGGGCTTGTCACCATTTCGAATCCGGTGGTAGGCAGCAATAATGGTCGGCATGCTTGCAATAATGCGAATCACAGCATCCCAGTTATCTTTGGGATCAGGGGTAACAGGCTTGGTTGGATAATACGAGCTTAGAACAGCTACCATAGACTGCAGGATGCCCATCGTATTGCCCTTTTCGGGCAGGCAGGACATCAAGTCAAGAATCTTGGTCTTTAATTTACGTCGAGAGCGCAAATCGTTATCAAAATCGACTAATTCCTTCTGCGAAGGCAACTTACCATGAAGCAAGAGGAAGGTTGTTTCCTCAAAGCAACTTTCTTTGGCGAGCGTTTCAGCTGCGATACCTCGATATTCCAACCGAGCTCGCTTGCCATCGATGTAACTGACGGCTGATTCCGCAACGGGAATGTTATCAAGACCTGGTGCAATGACCGCTGTGGGACCCTCGCTCGGCATATGATCCTCGATAATCTACCAGCCACTCTGCTGATGAAGGTGGGAACAGGGGGCTGGCGAATAGCAGTGTTATAGGTACCTACGGGCATTATTGGGAAAGTAATGGATTAGCCAAGGGGTAGTGCCGAGCCAACTTGAATCAATTCTTGCAGCTGTTGGCAGATTGTCAGTGCATGAGTAGTTGCCATTCCTACACACAGCACGTCATGCTTCCTCGGTGTCTTGATCGTATCCGGCGTGCTGAGTACGCAGTGCATGCATGGAACTCGGACGCGATGCGCAGCGGTGATTCTGGCGTGCTGAGGAAGATGCGCAAGCCGCAGTCAGACGATATCCACTGTGCCAAGAGATACAGGCCGATCCAGGACACCCGGATCGTTCACCGGCACCAGCCGGGATGGGATTGTGGCACGAATCCCTGTTCCCGGCAGCACAGATGCAGGCTCGGCCTACACCTAGGAGTGCAAGGAGGCTCTCGTCCATGTTTAAGCGCTTCATAGCGCCTCTGCTGTCTGCAGTTGTTGCTTGTACCATGGTCCCCGTGGCCATCGCAGGCGACTGCGGAGCTTGTGGGTCCAGCAATGTCACTGCAAGCACAGGAGGCTCGGGCCTCTTCAGCGGTTTGGCCAATTTCCGACTGGGCAATCGCGCCCGCTACGAGACGGTCTATGATACCGTCATCGAAAAACGCCAGCACACCACGTATCAGAACGTGGAAGAAGTGCAGATGCGCCAGCAGACTCGCACCGCCTACCGCGACGAGCAGCGCACCGTAACCAAAACTGTGAACGAAGTCGAATACCGCCAGGTTGAACAAACCTGCAACAAGACTGTTCACGAAACGCATTACAAGGACTGCAAGAAGATCGTCTGCAAGCCCGTATATGAAACGGTCATGAAGACGATTACTGAATGCAAGCCAGTCTGCGAAACGACCTACAAGGAATGCACCAAGGTTGTGTGCAAACCTGTCGCCGAGACCAAGACTCGCGACGTGAAGTACCAGGTTGCTCGTCAGGTGGCTGAAGAGAAGGAAGTTTCTAAGACTGTCTGCAAGCCAGTCTGCGAAACCCACTTCAAGGACTGCACCGTCACCACTTGCAAGCAAGTGGAAGAGACAGTCATGAAGACGGTTTGCGAAAAGGTCTGCCGACCAGTTTGCGAAACCAAGACTGTCTGCAAGAAGGTCTGCGAACCAGTTTGCGAACAAGTGTGCGTGCCTGGTAAGACTACTACCAAGCTCGTCCGCGAAGAAGCTAGCTGCTTTACTGATCCTTGCACTGGTGCAACCTGCAAGAAGAGCGGTGCTCTGAAGCTTCAGACCTGCAAGGAACCAGATCGTATGGAAACCCGTACGGTCAACAAGACTCGCACGGTTCAGGAACAAGTGCAAGTGACCCGTAACGTCGTCGAAACGGTTCAGAAGCAGGTTCCTACCCGCGTCGTCAAGAACGTCCCTGTTACCGAAGTTCGCAAGGTTCCTTACACTGTCACCCGTATGGTTCCAACCACTGTTGTTGAACGCGTCACTGTGAATCGCACTTCACTGGGTGCATGGGTTGACAGCAAAGGTCGTACCTACGATCACGACGCTTCCGGCAAGTCTGTCGATGCTAATGGCAACGTGATTGGTGGTAGCGGTGCAGGTGCTGGTGCTGGTGGCAGCGGTGCTGCTGCTGGTGAACCTATCGGCAACACCACCTGGCAGGAAGGTGCTTTCGTCAACCGTCGCGAAACCTACACGGAAACCCGTATGGTTGCTGAGACTGTTGTGGAACGCATTCCTGTTCAGACTCGCCGCATGGAACAAGTGACTCGTCAGGTTCCTGTGACTGTCAGCCGCATGGTTCAGGAAGAAGTCATCACCCGCGTTCCTTACACGGTCTGCAAGACTGTTCCTGTGACTGTGACCAAGACTGTTCCAGTGTGCGTCGCCAAGCAAGTGACTTGCACCCAGACTGTCAAGGTTCCTTACTGCGTGACCGAATGTGTACCTGTCAAGGTCTGCAAGCGAGTTCCAGTAACGACCTGCGTCGATGTGTGCAAGAAGGTTGCTCGCCGCGTGCCAGTGTGCGAAGCTGCTTGCGTCGATCCTTGCAAAGCTCAAGCTGCTCCTTGCCAGTCAGCTAACCCTTGCGAAACCAAGTGCAGCGACCCTTGCAAGCCCAGCTTCAGCGAACGTCTCTCCGGCCTGTTCTCACGCCGTGGCAACTGTGGTTGTGCTGCCGAATGCAACAGCTGTGGTTCAGCCGCTCCTGCCGCTGCACCAGCTCCAGCTGCTGCTCCAATGCCAGCCGCTAAGTAATCTACCTCCTGTAGCTGACCTCTTGTGAGGTCAGCTCTCCTTCGCACGGGGTGGTTGAGCAATCAACCACCCCGTGATGCATTTCAGGTAAGACTTCTGGCCGGACTAAGACCAGTGATGATCGGGCAGCAACAGCTCTGAGAGGTGGATCTAGCCTTTGACAATCTGCTTCAGCACGTCACGAAGTTTTTGATGAATTCTGGTGCGGCCTTTGGCTAAAAGCTGAGCTTCACCCAACGTCAGGCAGGGGTCAGGGAATGGAAGCACCAGCACAGCCTCCTTGACTGAAGGTACGAGTGAATATTTTCGAGATTCCAGGGCAACGTCGATCTTGCATTCGCGCAGCAGCTCCAGATCACGATAAAACGTCCGGATATCGATCTTGAGTTTGCTGAGAACCTGAGTACGCGTGCGTGGTCCATCCCCCAGAAGCTCTACCAGCCGGTAAAGGCGTGTCGCCCGTTCGAGGCTGACAGTAGCCTGGATCGATGGCGGTGGGGCGGTTTTTCGTTTGCTACTCATCAGAAAAGTTGTCCATCCTCGGTGATATGAGTAGCGCGGGCGATTACCCGTCTCTCCTAGATTCGCTCTTCTACCAAAATAGTAATGGGCACCTCGCCGGTTGACAAGTGGCTGTCAACGGATGATCCACTGCTGTTCTATCCAGATCAACATCCCCGGGCGTTTGCACTTGACCTGCTAGAAAATTCGGGTATCTCACGGCGAGCAGTCGGGGGAATCTGCCTGCATTGAAGGGCAAAATATGGCCAGCTACAGGCATCTTGCTGCATATTTCTTGGTTCTGAGTGGGCTGACGAGCCTGGGTTGTTCAACTCCCAGCCAGAACCCGTTGCATGTGTTCGCGCCTTATCGTGGTGCACCCATGGGAGAAGACCTGCGATCTCCTCCATCCTCTGACCCTCGCTACACCCAGCCGCCAACCTATCCACCGGCATTACTGAAGCCTGTCGCCAAGATCAAGGATGAGGAATCCGGAACCGGCTTGCGACGTGCCCCCGTTGGCTCACCGGGCATGACCTCACCGGGCATGACCTCGCCAGGCAATGCCATGGGCGGTCCTGGTGGTTTCTAAGCACTGCCCACCATAAGACTACATCATCCCCAGGTGATGTAGTGCATGGATCTTTCCAAGTTTCCTGATCGTCCCGCCTACGATGTAGGAAGCCGCGCGATGGCCACCGAACGTGGTCCACGAGGCGACGACTTCGCACGACAAATCCTGGGCACTGTTGCCAGCGATATCTCCAAGCCGGTTGAACGACTCCATGTTCTTGATATTGGTTGTGGCTATGGCCATACCGCCCTCGCATTGGCTCAGCAGTGTGAGTATGTCGTTGGCATCGAACCATGTGCGGAGCCTGCCCACACCGCTCAGCAGTTGCAATTAGAACAGCAAGTCAGGAATGCGGAGTTCCATCACGCTACTCTCGAAGGATTTACCACAGACAGGCAATTTGATCTGATCATCCTCGACAATGTGTTGGAGCATTTGCCCGATCAACCCGGTGCATTACGACGGATCGCGAAGCTGCTCGCTCCTGGAGGCGTGTTGTATCTCCTGGTACCAAACAAGTATTGGCCGATGGAGGTGCATTATCATTTGCCCTTTCTTGGGTGGTTACCTGTCGATCTGGCGAATCTCTATTTGAAGCTTACCAAGAAGGGGACTGACTATACCGACGCCAGCTATGCCCCCGGGTTTCTGAAGATGATTCGTCTGATGAATCGGGAGAAAGACTGGAACTGGCGCTTCGCATTGCCAGCCAACCTAGCCTGGACCACTGCCGGATCTGCATGGCATTATCGACTGGGAATCGGGCTGTTGCAGCACTGCCCGGCCCTCTGGGCCATCTCCAAGGCGTTTCTCATCGTAGCCAAAAAGCAGTACAATACTCCGATCAAGCGGAGTGCGTCGCCGTGAAGCCTGCTCTCTCCGTTCTGCTGCCAGTCTATCAGCCTCGGCTCGATTATTTGCAGACTGCGATTACGAGCATACTACGCCAATCGTTTGCTGATTTTGAGTTAGTTGTCATCGAAGCCTCATCTGCTGTATGTATTGATGAGTTGCTTGATCACTTCAGTGATGGACGAGTAAAGCATCACCGCTTTCCGAGTAAGCCATCGTTGGTGCAACAACTCAACTACGGCCTGCATGTTGCTAAGGCTGATGTTATTGCACGCATGGATAGCGACGATTGGAGCCATCCAGAACGTTTTCAGAAACAGTTGACACACCTGGAGCAGCATCCTGCAATCACTGTGCTGGGTACACAGATCAGCATTATGGACGATCGAGATCGGCCCATTGGATTTCGTCGATATCCCGTACATTCCGATGAAGCAACCAGACTACTTTGCCGGTATAATACTATCGCTCACCCAAGCGTGATGTACCGCAAGCAGGCTATCATGGAAGTGGGTGGCTACTGGTATGACCGCTATCCCGCCAATGAGGATTACGAACTCTGGTGCCGATTAGCCAAGCGAGGCTATCAACTGGCAACATTGGATGAACCACTACTTCGCTATCGTATCCACCCGAACGCGATGAAATCAGAAAAGCTTAAAAAGATTCTGCGAGGCACCAGACTAGTTAAACGACACTACTTTGGTGATAGCATGACAGCCTCTGACCACGCACGCTATTGGGCCGAGGGAGTTTTGCTGAATTTGCCCGGATGGCTGATACTGAAACTATTTACTCGATTGCACTACCGAAGCGAGGCTCCGCCATGTTCCGTTTCCTGATGCTCAGTTGCCTGCTCGCTTCCTGCCAACCGCACAATCCTTCCTTGGAACTCGCATCTGCTTCCGCCGTTCAGGCCACAAAGGAACAGAACGAATCATCGGATTCCAAGTGGGTTGTCGTGCCAACCAAGCGAGTAGCAGTGGGGCAGAATATCTGGCTCGAGACGGTACAGTCTCCCGAACAGGCAGTGGGTACACTTGTAGGCGAAGCCTTGCAACAGGTGGGAAGCCAAAGTGCAGTAGGTAATGCTCTGGCATCAGCGTTGCCCAAGCAGCCAAGTATCTGTTGGCAGCAGCGTACGCCAGGAATTGATCGCCGGGTTATTCTTGATCTGGAAGTGGTATTGCAGAAAGGGTTTCTGGAACATCTCATCTCTCGAAGTGAAGCTGGCAAAAATCATGAATCGTTGCTTTCCAGTCCGTTTGATGCAGAGATTCTTTACCTGGCCCTCGTCGGCGCGGGTTTACAGCCTGGGAAACCTGCTACGTTCATCAACGAAAAGCGTGAATACGATTTCAAACCAGCTTCAGGCGAGGTTGTGAAGATCTATCTCGAATACGTGGATGAGAACGGCCAAACCAGGGTTGTACCTGCCCAGCGCTGGGTAGTATCAGCCAAAGATGACAAGCCTCTTTTGGCTGATTGGGTTTTTGCTGGTAGTTATCGAGGCATCATGGAGACAGCTAAAGGAGAAAAGATGCCTTTCTTCGGTGCCAACGATGGTCGTGTGGTCTGCCTTACCAATTATGGTTCAGCACTGTTGGACCTGCCTATGGAAAGTGTGGATAGCGATCCGCAGGGAGATAGCCTGGGCTACAAGGCAAATACTGCTGTTATCCCTAAAGTAGAAACGAAAGTGCGTGCGATCCTGGAAGCAGCACCGAAGAAGAAGTGATTACTGAAAGAGATCCCGTCTCCAGAACCAGATCAGCAGCGTTGAAGCACTGATTAGTGTTGGCAAAGCATAGCTGAGCTTAAGCCCGGGGTTGCGCTTGGTGATGAAGGCATACGCCCACCAAACGATCATCACCAGAACCACCGCCACAATAGTTCCGATGAAAAGAAAGAACCACCACAGCGGGCCTACCCAGGCACCAAGAGCTGCCATCAGCTTGACATCGCCTGCTCCACACTTCTGCAACTGCCAAATCATCGAGAAAATCATAAAGCCCAGCAGCAACCCCGCGCCACTGAAACAGAGACCTTCGACGATACCTCCGAAAGTGCCTGCTAAACCGAAAAAACGCCCCGTTTCGCCGAGCATGCCCAACCATGCTGCCCTGATCACATTTATCACCAAACCCAATAGCAACAATGGGACTGTGAGGATGTTGGGCAACCTCTGCCTGGTAATATCTGTATAAACCAGTGCTATCAGCCCTACGATGAGCAAGCCGTAGAAGCACCAACCGAATTCAGGCGTAGGAAAGAACCGCAACACGGTCACCGTCCTTGTAGAAGTTAGTTATGCAGCACGGCCAATAATGTAGCGACGGGGATCAACCTTGGTTCGCAGTAACTCCAATTCGCGCTCACTGGGCTCGAGGGTAACTGCGACGTCTGGAACAGCATCAATCGCAAACCCTGTGCGTTCTTGCACGGTCTGTAATGTCACCCCTGGGTGCAGGCTCAGGATCTGCATTCGCTTCGTCGATGGATGGTAACCCATGACGGCAAGATCAGTCACCACACGAAACGGACCAGTGTCTCTAGGTAAGCCTGCTGCTTCACGGGAACCAGGACCAGTGAGATAACCAGGCGTGGTATGAAAATCAACCTTTTCGACAAACCGGCGTTTGTCATGATTGGTCATGGTGATGACCTTCCAGCAAAAGCTGGCAAGATCGTTAGCGCCGCCGCTACCCGGAAGACGTACCTTGGGTTTCTTGGGAGTTCCACCGATGTGGGTGCTGTTGAGATTGCCGAAAGCATCAATCTGAGCGCCACCGAGGAATGCATAGTCCATCATGCCGCGCTGGCAGGTTTCCATGATCTCCGCCATGGAACTGGCGAGCAGGCCCCGATAGAACGTTCGCGAATCGCCAACAGAGACGGGCATCGTAGGCAGAATCGGTGCTGCACCGCCAGCTTCAAAGAAGATGACGAGGTTCGGAGCGTGTGTCTGCTGGGCCAGCATCGCTGCAGCACACGGAGCACCGGTGCCAACCGTGACCGTTCGGCCATCTTCGAGAAGACGTGCCGCACAGCAGATCATGAGTTCCATGGGGTTGTAGGCAGCCATGCGGACTCTCGTAATGCAGGGGAATACGGCACTTATAACAAAGAAAAACGGAGACGACCACTGATCGCCTCCGTTTCATGATAATTGCAAGCTGTAACGAGGAGTTACTTCTTCACCGCAACGGGTGCAGGTGCTGCTGCTTCTTCAACAGTGACAGCGGGCATCAGTGAGATTTCCGCCTGAAGACCACCATCACCCAGGCGGCGCTTGGCAAGTTTGACGATACGGGTGTAGCCACCCGGGCGTTCAGCATAACGTGGAGCTAGCACGTCGAAAATCTTCTTCACCGTCGTCTTGTTGTTACCCATTCGGGCAACAGCCATGCGGCGATACGCAATTGCCTGGGGCTGATCGCCGGCGGCAGCTGCCTTATCAGCACGCTTGCCGAGGGTAATCAGGCGTTCGACGAACTTGCGCAGTTCCTTGGCCTTGGCCACCGTCGTGGTGATGGATTCATGTTCCACCAAGGCGATGGTGAGATTTCGCATCAGTGCCCGACGATGGGTGCTATTGCGATTCAGTTTACGTCCCGACTTCATATGACGCATGGTCATGTTCCTCAATGAGGAGAATCGATCCCATGGAGGATCGATGCTTACCGATTCGTTACAAGAGTTGCAGGTAGGTAAGCTGGGTCCCTGCAACCTTGAAGTTTCTGCAGTGGCAGAGGGCAATTTGTACCCAAACTGTCCCCTGAACCCACTAGCAAGTATTACATCCGGCGTGCGGTCGGCAACTTCATGCCGAGATGCATCTGCCGCTCGGCCAGCTTCTGAGTGACTTCCTTGAGGGTCGTCTCACCGAAGTTGCGAACCTCGAGCAACTCGTCTTCCGTACGTGATACCAGATCTCGAACCGTGGCAATGCCTTCGGATTCGAGACAGTTGGTGGCACGGACAGAGAGTTCCAGTTCCGCCAGGCTCATGTTGAGCTTGCGTTCCAGTTCGGCATCCACGGTATTCACAGGTGCTGCTGCTGGTTCTTCAACCGGTACTGCCACGCCAGGATCAGAGTAGTGGATGAATGGATTCAGGTGCTTGCGGAGAATCTTGGCAGCTTCCACCAGAGCCATCTGAGGTGTGGTTGTGCCATTAGTCCAGATTTCCAGGGAAAGCTTGTCGTAATTGGTCTTTTGACCGACGCGAGTCTCTTCTGTTTCGTACTTCACTCGAACGACTGGAGTGAAGCTCGAATCCACAGGGATGGTACCGAGTTCGCGATCACGTCCTGCGTTTTCTTCAGCAGTGCGATAGCCACGACCATTTTCGATGGTCATTTCAACCACGAATGGCACGTCAGCGGTAAGTGTTGCAATCACGTGTTCCGGATTGACGATTTCGACAGCTTCGTCAGTGATGACATCAGCCCCTTTGACCACACCCTTTTCATGGCGATCGATGCGGATGACCTTAGGCTGATCACTCTTGTTCTTGATCACCAGACTCTTGATGTTGAGGATGATGTCAGTGACATCTTCGACGACGCCAGGAATCGTGCTGATCTCATGTTGCACACCATGAATCTTGACTTTGGAAACAGCACTGCCTTCCAGGCTGCTGAGAAGTACCCGACGCAAGCTGTTACCGACGGTGACGCCGAAGCCACGTTCGAACGGTTCGACGCTGAACTTGCCGTAGGTGTCAGTCAGGGTTGTCTGGTCAGCAATGACTTTGCTGGGGAGTTCTAAACCGCGCCAACGAATACGCATTACCATTCCTCCGCAGGGGTGTATCGCAAGTTGCTCGGTACAACGTGCCTAAGCCCCGCATGCCTTGATTATCTTCGATGAACCGAGTGGGAATCCATTCCGGGAGACGAAACCAGCGGGCTGATTCACCCGCTGATCTACACTTCTTTTTAACAATTCAGGCAGGTTTGTCCACCTGAGTTGAAGATCACTATCGAGTCGAGATTTCGATGATGAGCTGCTCGTTGATGTGTTTGATGCGTGGATCAACATCATCACGGCTGGGCAAACGGAGCACCTTGCCTTCGGGTGGCTCTTCGCTGGTCCGCTGCAGATAATCGGGTACCGATGGGGGATTCTGGCTCAGCGAGAGCTTGGCCATTTCCCGGCTTTCCTTGCGATCCTTGATGGTGATCACATCGTTAGCCTTCACCAGGAAGCTGGGGATATTGCAACGGCGGCCATTGACTCGTACGTGGCCGTGGGTCACCATCTGGCGGGCAGCAGCCCGGCTCATGGCAAAGCCCAAACGGTGAATGATGTTATCCAGTCGACGTTCCATCAGAACTAGTAACACTTCACCCGTGTTGGCAGTTGAGCGAGAGGCCAGTTCGAAAACGCGACGGAATGGGCGTTCGAGTACGCCATAGAAGCGTTTGAGCTTCTGCTTTTCACGCAGACGCACGCCATATTCGCTGAGCTTGCCACGCTTCATGCCATGCATGCCGGGAGCCGTCTTACGGCGTTCAACAGCACACTTCGGCGAATCGCAGCGGGTGCCCTTGAGATAAAGCTTCTCGCCTTCGCGGCGGCAGAGCTTGCAAACTGAATCGATGTAACGTGCCATGGGTATCCGTCAATTTATGCTGATGTTTTGTATGGGGTTTGATCGTGACAGGGGCCATGGCACTCCATAGCCACCGGTAATTACACGCGTCGACGCTTGGGTGGTCGGCAACCATTGTGAGGCAGCGGTGTAATGTCTTCGATTGCCTTGATGGCGAGACCTGCTGCCTGCAGGGCTGTTACGGCGGATTCGCGACCTGATCCTGGCCCCTTGATGCGGACTTCCACTTCCCGCAGACCATATTTCATGGCCTTGTCTGCAGCTACTTCCGATGCACGCTGGGCGGCAAACGGGGTGCTCTTGCGGCTACCCTTGAAACCGACCGTGCCTGCGGAGGCCCATGTCAGTACATCGCCGTTGGTATCGGAGATAGAAACAATGGTATTGTTGAACGTGGCGAGGATATGCGCGATACCTCGCGATACATTCCGCCTGGCTTTTTTCTTCTTTGCTTTGGCCATGGTGCCTTGCCGTAGTAGGTAAACTCAGTCGATGGAAAAACCCAGGGGCGCAGTTGCCCTTGGGGTGCTTGCCTGTGTGTGTGCCTGGTCACTGAGGAGAGACACATCGCCAGCAGGCGTTTGTTTTGTTGGTGGAAGCTGCTAGGCAGCTGCTGGCAGAGCCAGATTATCCACGCATTTCCTTCACACCCTTCTTGCCTGCCACCGTCTTGCGGGGGCCCTTGCGAGTGCGGGCGTTGGTTCGGGTTCGCTGACCCCGGACAGGCAACCCGCGACGATGGCGAAAGCCACGGAAGCAGGCGATATCACGCAGTCGAGCGATGTTCTGCTGAATTTCACGGCGAAGGAAGCCTTCCACCTTGAAATCGTTTTCGAGCATCTTCGCGATACGGGCGAGCTCATCATCACCCAGTTCGCGTGCCTTGCGCTGGGGATCGATGTTGAGTCGCTGACAAATCTGAACGCTGGTGGTCGGCCCGATGCCGTACAGATAGCGCAGCGAAATGTGCGTGGGCTTATCTGGCGGAATGTCGACACCCATGATACGGGGCATGCAAACTCTCCCTTAACCTTGCCGCTGCTTGTGGCGAGGGTCTGTGCAGATCACATATACTTTGCCATGTCGCCGTACGATCTTGCACTTATTGCAGATACGGCGAACACTGGAGCGTACTTTCATGGTCGCTGAACCTTCCAAACGAGACAATCTCCCCGATTGAGGGGAGACTGAACATAGTAGAACCAGCAAAGGTAGTGGCAAGGGCGAAGCGTCATTTTTAGTGCAATTTGGTAACCGCAGAGCCAAACGATACAGTCTACAACTCTTTTTATGATAAAGAGTTACTCTGACACTAGG
>CAYPJB010000085.1:0-13203 GCA_964410845.1 uncultured Bacteroidales bacterium
TAAGGGACAGACGAGTTCACTACTGATGGCTTGTGCTGCCCGGCACTACGGTCTGTTCCTTTGTGTACAGGACTTGACGTGTCCCGGAGCATCGCTCATCCACTCGGCGGGCCTGGCTGCCCATGTGAAAGGAGTGGCAGCCATCGAAGCCAACGCCAGGCAGTATTTTCCTGCTGCCAACGAACCATGGAAGGTCAGCTACCCCGGCCTCTTTGAACCGGTGGAGGGTTATCTCCTCACGGGTCAGCTTTGTGGTCCTGGGTTGAGTGTGAAGTAAGCAGAGCCGTGGGACGAGAATTACGACTTTCGGCCGTGGTTCCAGTATTGGATCAGGTCGATCCTGGTGACGATGTCCACCACCTTGCCTTGCGAGGTAGCCAGCACGCCGGTGTTGCCTGCCTGGAGCAGACGGAATGCTTCATCCAGGTGCGTTTTGACGTCTAATTGTGGCAGCGGACGGGCCATCACCTCTTTCACCAGAACGCTGGCGGGGCTTCGACCTTCGTGCAGGAAGCGGGCCAGGGTGATCTCCTGAATCGCTCCCACCGCAATGCCATCCTGCAGCACAGGCATCTGGGAGATGCCTCGCTTCTGAAGGACATCGATTGCTTCCGCAACCGATGCTTCCGGTGAAACGCTGATCAAAGGACGTTCACCTCGCCGCTTCAGCATATCGCCGATGCAATCGAGATTGGGATCATCCTTGAGTAGGCCCGTCTCGCGCATCCAGTTATCGTCGTAGAACTTGCTCAGATAGTTTCGGCCTGTATCGCAGCCGATGACGACGACGAGATCATTCGGCCCGAGCCGGCGAGCATACTGGATGGCAGCAGCGACGTTGGTGCCCGCTGAGCCGCCAAGGAGCAGCCCTTCCTTGCGGGCCATCGCCCGGGCAGCGTAGAAGCTGTCCTTGTCGTTGATGCAGATCCACTCATCCACGATCTGGCTGTCGAGCGTGCGAGGCACGAAGTCTTCGCCGATGCCTTCGACTTTCCAGCTCTTGGGCATGCTTCCCGAAAGGATGGAACCATCCGGATCGGCGCCGATGAGCTTCACATCGGGGTTTTGTTCCTTCAGGTACCTGCCTGCTCCGGAGAGAGTGCCCCCGGTGCCGACGCCTGCGACGAGCACGGTGACTCGGCCGTCCGTCTGCTGCCAGATTTCGGGGCCGGTGGTGCGGTAGTGAATCTCCGGGTTGCTGAGGTTCGCGAACTGGTTCGGCCTCCACGCCAGTGGTATTTCACGCGTGAGACGATCGGCCACGCCGGCATAACTTTCCGGTGAGTTGGGAGGAACATTGGTCGCGGTGATGACGATCTCGGCACCGTAGGCTTTCAGGAGGCTGATCTTCTCCTGCGACATCTTGTCCGGCAGGACGAAGATGCAGCGGTAGCCTTTGACTGCTGCAGCCATTGCCAGGCCGACGCCCGTGTTGCCTGCGGTGGCTTCGATAATGGTGCCACCGGGTTTCAGGTGCCCTTTGCGTTCAGCATCGGTGATCATGGCCAGGCCGACACGGTCCTTCACCGAACCGCCCGGGTTCATCGCTTCCATCTTCACGTAGATCGGCGTTTGCAGCCCTTCCGTGACCTTGTTCAGACGAATGAGAGGCGTGTGCCCGATGGCATGAAGAACACTTTGAAGCATAACCCGCGACTCCATTTCTGCCGGGATGTGAGAGAGAGGCACATCCGTGTCAGCTGGGTGGTATTGTGACAAAGCATACGGGATACGCAAGAGGAGTTGACCTGCTGCATCACACTCGCTCGAACTGTTTGTCCAATTCCTGCTTGCTGAAGTACAGGGATGTCGGTCTGCCGTGCGGACAGTGGTGCGAATCGGTGCAGAGGTGGCGCTGGGCCAGCAGGGCATCCATCTCGGCGGGAGTCAGCTTGTCCCCTGCCTTGATGGCTGCATGACACGCCATCAGGCACAGGAGCTTATCCAGCAGCAGTTCCACCGAAGGTGTTTCACCGGTCGCGCTCAGGTGTTCGACGGCGGCCCGAAGCAGGTCAGCCGGTTTCGCCCGTTTGAGGATAGCGGGGTAGCTGGTGATCAGCATGGTGTTGCCACCGAAAGCCTGGGTCTCGAGGCCTAGTTGGGCGAGAGGCTTTTCGTGAGCCAGTGCCAGGGCGAATTGTTCCGCTGTCAGATCGACTGGTTCCGGAACCAGCAGCCGTTGCACTTCCAGTTGTCCGCCACGCAGCCGTTCTTTGAGCTGCTCATAGAGGATGCGTTCATGCAAGGCATGCTGATCGATCACCAGCATCCCTTCCGCTTCGAGCACGACCAGGTAACTGTTGTGGAACTGCAGTGCCCGGGGACCATCGTAGGAAGAAGTGACTTCCATCGCCGGCGTTGCTTCGGCAGCCAGTGCTTCCAGTGGTGGAGTAGAAGCGATCGGGGGCTGTACAGGCAATGGTGCTCGAACGGGCGGAGGCAGTTCGGGCAGTTCCGGTCGAGGCGTGATGACTGGACGCGGTGGTGCTTCGGGAAAGAGCACCGGCGAAGGAGGTGGGGATGCCTGCAGTTTCCAGCTTCCGGAACTGCTGCTGCCTGCTGGCAGTTGCAAGGTGTTCTGCATGGGTAAGCCGTGCAGCGCTTTGCGAACCGCGGTGCGGACCAGGTGGTGCAGCACCTGGGTATCCCGAAAGCGCACCTCGGCCTTGGACGGATGCACGTTCACATCCACCAGTTCGGGGGGCATTTCCAGATACAGGAAGCCGATGCCATACCGCCCGACCATGAGCAGTCCATGCATCCCTTCCTGCAAGGCATGGCCCAGGGTACGGTCACGGATGCAGCGGCCATTCACGAAGAAGTACTGCAGGCGATGGTTGCCTCGACTGATGCTTGGGTCCGCGATGAAGCCGGTGAGTTTGAGCGGTCCCTGCCCAGCTTCGATGGGAATGAGCTTACTGCCTACCTCGTCGCCAAAGAAGTGGGTGATGCGTTCCGAGAGCGGGCTGGTGCTGGTGACTTCGTAAACATCACGGTCGTTGTGCTTCAGGGTGATGCCAACGTGAGGGAAGCCGAGCGCCAGCCGAATGACAGCTTCGCTGAGGTGGCCCATTTCGGTGGGGATGGTTTTGAGGAACTTCCGCCGGGCCGGGAGATTGTAGAACAGGTGCCTGACTTCAATGCGGGTGCCGGGCCTGCCGTTCCAGACATCGATCTTGCTGAAGGAGCCACCATCGCAGCGAAGCTGGGCACCCTGGTCCAGGTCACGGGTACGGCTCTGCACCAGTACCTGGGCAACGCTGCCGATGGAAGCAAGTGCTTCGCCCCGGAAGCCAAGCGTCTGGATCTTTTCCAGGTCATCTGCGGTGGCGACCTTGCTGGTCGCATGGCTGCTGAGTGCCAGGGGAAGATCGTCAGGAACCATGCCTGTCCCGTCATCCACAACACGGATGAGTTCAATCCCCCCCTGCTCGACATCGACAACGATCTGCGTAGCCCCGGCATCGATGGCGTTCTCGAGCATCTCCTTCAGCGCACTCGCTGGCCGTTCAATCACTTCACCAGCAGCAATCTGGTTAACGAGCGTGGCATCAAGTTGACGGATACGAGTCATGGGCTGATGGTTGTCAGGAGCAAAGGTTGTTCACGTGTAGTAATGGTAGCGGTCACTAGCGAACAAGCATGGTGACATTGTAAACCTTTCGACAGGAATTGACTCTGTACGGATACGAGCTACAAAAGATGCATATAACATGCAACATTAATGCGTGAGGACTCTTCCATGAAGACCTTGTACGAACAGTTGGGTGGGCAGGCAGCGGTGGATGCTGCGGTCGATCTCTTTTATCGCAAGGTGCTGAGCGATGATCGCATCAGTCATTTCTTTGACGATGTGGACATGGACAAGCAGATTGGCAAGCAGAAGGCCTTTCTGACGATGGCTTTTGGTGGCCCGCATAACTACAGCGGGCTGGATATGCGTCGTGCCCATGCTCACCTGGTAGCCCGTGGGCTGAACGACAGCCATTTCAACGCTGTCGCAGAAAATCTGGGTAACACGCTTCTGGAAATGGGTGTAGCACAGAATCTGGTGGATCAGGTTCTGGCTATCGCTGAATCAACCCGTAACGATGTACTGGGACGATAGGCATGCCGACGCTGTCGTATGACGGGGCGAGTTACGAACTGAAGCCGGGCGAAACGGTGCTGGATGCCTTGCTGCGTGGCGGCGTGCCCGTTGCCCATTCGTGTCGAACGGGGGCGTGTCAAAGCTGCCTGCTGCGAGCCTGCGAAAGCACGGTTCCAACGAAGGCACAACAGGGTTTAAAACCAGCCCTGCGGGAGCAGGGCTATTTTCTTTCTTGTCAGCTTCGTCCCGAACAGGATCTCGCCCTGCAGTCGGCTTCCGGTCTGGAGACCGCAGCGACACTCCACGCGCTGGAGGTGTTGTCGCCAACGGTCTTGCGGGTGCTGCTTCGTCCGGAAAAGCCTTTTGACTATCGAGCTGGGCAGTACCTGACCTTGCTGCGGTCCGATGGCCTGGCACGCAGTTACTCGCTGGCGAGCTTGCCCGCCTCGGAGTTGCTTGAATTGCATGTGCGTCGGGTGCCGAAAGGCCGCATGAGCAACTGGCTCTTCGATGAAGCACAGCCACAGGATGCTGTGACGATCCGCGGGCCTGCGGGTGATTGTTTCTACACTGCCGGTCATCCTGATCAGCCGCTTTTACTGGCAGGAACCGGCACGGGCCTGGCGCCACTTCTCGGCATCTGTCAGGATGCCATCCGGCAAGGACATCGGGGGCCCATTCATCTCTATCACGGTGCGCTTAACCTTGCAGGACTTTATGGCCATGACATGCTGCGCGCTCTCCAGCAATCCTGTCCTCTGTTCTCGTATCATGCCGTCGTGCTGGAAGGTGAGCCGGCGCGTCAGGTTCAGATCGGCCAACTCGATAAAGTTATCCTGGGTGCTCATCCGAAGCTGTCTGGCTGGCGCGGGTTTGTTTGTGGCGATCCATCCATCGTGCAGTTGCTTAAAAAGAAGTTCTTCCTGGCGGGGATGGCCAGTCGGGATATCTCCGCTGATGCTTTTGTGGAATCACCCGTGATACAATAATCTTCATGCAATTGACCATGCACACTGATTATGCGTTGCGCGTGCTGCTCTACCTGGCGCATTTCCCGGAGAAGCGCATCAGCACGGAAGAGATCAGCCAGGCGTACGGTATTTCCAAGAACCACCTGGTGCGTGTGGTGCATACGCTGGCTGAAAGCCATTTCGTGAAAGTCAACGTGGGACGGACCGGTGGAATTGAACTCGCCCAGCCTGCCGGGAAAATACGTGTCGGCGCGGTGATACGCGCAACGGAGGCTTCGTTTCGACTGGTCGAATGTCATGATCATGTCAATAACACGTGCCCGATTGTTCCGGTCTGTGGGCTGAAGTCGGTTCTCTCAGCGGCACTGGACGCATTTCTTGCCGAACTGGATGGTTATACCCTGGCTGATCTGGTCAAGCCACGCAGCCACAGTCAATTCGTGCAACTACTGACAATACGACCAGCATCATCATAATTGGGCACGTCGGGGGTAAACCGCATGCGGGGCTTATAAAATAACGGAAGGCCCAAATCGCTGGCTGGGTGAAACTGCCATTTACAAACTGCCGGAGCTTTCTATTGTTAGCAAACTCCAGCCAACACATGAGGATAGATCGATGGACAACGAACGAGCGGAATCGTTCTACATAGGCGATACCCAGGATGGCAAAGTGTTTCTTTCGAGAACACCCATGATTGATGGCCAGAATGAGCCGCTGCAGGAGCTGGTGATCGTCGGCAAGGAACCGGTTTCGCCACCGAAAATGCTGATGACCCGGACAGAATTCAAGGAATGGCGCTATCAGTTGGAAGACGATGGCTATTCCGTGGAATTGCGATTCACGACATAATAACGTCTGAGAATCTGCAACGACGACCCCGCAACGGGTCGTTTTTTTTTTGCGAGGCATGCCTGCCGCAGGGAGCCCTGTCAGCAGGTTGCAGACGGAATGCTGAAACTGACGTAGCATATCTTCAAGGGACTTATTACTCTACTTTCCTGGTTTTTCCATGGAGGCAAGGAATGCTGTTTCTCGTTACGTTGCTTGGCTGTTGCTGTTCGTTCCCCCAGATTGCGGATGACACGAAGACATTGCAGGGACGTTGGAAGATTGTCACTGTGATGGAGAACGGGAAGGCTCTCACCGAGCAGGAAATGGCCACGCACATGGTGGCTGATGGCTTTTTCACCATTGAAGGGCTGGTGATCAGCTTTTTGCCGCCCGGGCAGTTTGCCCCGAAGAAGCTTCCCTTTGTACTGAACAGCGGCACCGAACCAAAGAGCATTGACCTGATGGGAACCACTAAGATTGGCGCTAAGGGGATCTACCTCCTCTCGGGCGATAATCTGATGTTGTCGCTGCCCAGTGCGAGAGATCCGAACCGTCCTACGGACTTCGGCAATGCTGTCGGTTCTCAGCGGGTGTTGATGGTGCTTCAGCGAGCCTCGGCGAGTAACCAGACTCGGGCTGCCAGCTCGCCTGCCGTCACACCCTCAGCGCTTCCGGGCACAACACCCACTCCAGCACCTGCTGCCACCGTCACCCCTACCATCACCCCCGCCTGGACGCCCGTGCCGTCTATCCCCTCCTCGGTGCCTGCTGCCCCCACGGTAATGGATGACATGAGGAAGCGACTGATCGGCACCTGGGGCCATCAAAGCGAAGAAGCAGTGACGTACTATACCCTGAATGCGGATGGGACTTTCAGTGCCCTGCTGGATTACAAGGAAGGTCTCAAGAATGCCTTCAAGGAAGATGTGCGTTCCAGTGGCACCTGGACACTCAATAATGGCGTGATCATTGCCAACATTTCCACGTCCACCGATAAGAATATGCGGGGCCAGGTCTTCTCCTGGCGTATCACGAACCTGGGAGACCGCGACCTGGTGGCAGTCGATAACCAGGGACGACTCCGGCACGAGTGGAAGGTACGGTAGCTGATCACTTTTTACGTTGCCCGGCGGTGAATTGCTCATCATCTCCTGGGCAGTATGAAATGCAACAGCTCACCAGATGTACTTCTGGTGAGCTGTTGCCTGTTGAAAGCACTATTTCCCATCGTTTGGTTCTTGCAAGATCTTTTTCTGTAGGAGCCTCTCGCTGCTACTTCTTCGCCAGGTGCTTATCGAACCAGTCCGCAATGATGGTGATGTCCTTGTCAATGCCGGCCCAGCCGTGAGCTTTGCCCGGCTTGACGACGAGTTCGCAGGGAACGTTGTTCTCCTTAAACCTGGCGAGGATCAGTTCGGCCTGCTGAATGGGAACGAGCTTGTCAGCGTCACCGTGAATGATCAGCGATGGGGCGGAGTTTCTGGTGACGTGATAGACCGGAGAAATCTGCTTGCCCACTTCTTTTCGTTTCTCCATACCGTCAACAGGGATGAACCCTCGTTTGCCATCCAGCGTTTGAAAATCAAAGGCAGGCCAGAAACCCTGGAGGATACCGGTGCCCAGTGCCACTTCCCCTTCCTTGCCGTAGTTCAGAAAATCGGTGGGGGGGAAGAAGCATCCCACCGCAGCAATTTTCGAGGACACACGATCCACAGGATCCCTGGCGGAGGGATTGCCCTCACGGGATGCACACCCCATCATCAGTGAAAGGTGACCACCCGCAGACGCCCCCATGATTCCCAGACGCTCGGGATCAACATCATATTCCCTGGCATGGAAACGGATAAAGCGTACGGCCCGAATCATGTCATCAACAATTTCAGGAATGGTATACTTCGGCTGGCTGCCATGCACTACCGCAAAGACCACGTAACCGCGAGTGAGCATGTCGTTGAAGAACGCGCGGTTGATGGCTTCCTTGGAGGAAAAGAACCCTCCGCTCACCACCATGATTACCCCGGCACCATTGCGATTCGCCTTGGGTGTAAAGACATCCATGGTGAGGGCAATGCCATGCTTTCTGCCGTAGATAACGTCTTCCTTGACAGTGACTTCAGGTGCTTGGGCGTGCAGAGTCTGGGAGTTGATGGCGAGAAGAAGGGTGATGCAGAGCAGGTGGCGGAGCATGGCGCGTTCCTTCAAAAGGGATGCTGGAGTGTACTCTGGAGATATGCAAGTTCAACCAGGAAAAAGTATCCGTGCGACATTCACTGGACATGATCCCTGCCATCCTGAATAGGATACTCCTGCCAGGTGACTGTCAGCCTCCGGGAGGTATGCCATGTCCGACAAGAGTTGTTCGACACGTATCAATGCGCAGGGTGCGGTGACCATCCGACAGAAGCCGAAGCTGTTGTTGATGAAGATCGACCTGGAAGCGGTGGCTGCAACGCTGGAACTGGCGCTCGCCAACATCAAGAAGCAATGTGCCGCTGCGTCGCGCTGGCTGCAGGGACTGGCAGCCAACTCGGTGGAGTTTGGTGAGCCTCATTTTGTCAATCCGGTGGCAGATGATCCCTTGCGCCGGGCTCAGGAAATCACCGCGCGAGCAATGGGTCGGCGTGCTCCTGCACCTCCTCCGACAGAACGGCAACGCACGGTGCATGTCATTCTCACGGCCCTCTGGGATGTTGCAGCCATGTCCGCCGAGGAGCGGCTGGTGTTTCTCGATCGGCTGCAGTTCGAAGCAACGCAGGACTCGTCCAACAGCGAAGCAACTGAGCAGGGAGTGGAATCTCGCTTGGCTGGACCGGAGGAACAGATGCAGGAAATACTGACGGAGATGATGAAGCCGATCAGCCGGGACACTCGTCAGCCGCAGTTTTTGTTCATCTCACAGTTGGAGGAAGCTGCTCTCGTCGAAGCGAATCTCCAGGCATTTCAACTGGCCTGTCGCCAGGTGGAGCGATTGACAGCCGCAGCGGGATTGCCACCAGGCCGACTCGAATCGGTCAGTTATGGTCATAATTATGGCGATGCCAGTCGTTCCGACAGGATCATGGAACGGCAACGTTGCCTGGGTATTCTTGAAGGCACGAGTTACTTGCTCAGTGATAAGGAAGTAATTTCCGAAGACCCGCGCTCCGTTGATTTCACGGTGAGCGTAACGGTGGGTTATGTGTCAAATAGTGACAGGACATCGTCATGAAACGCCGCTGGTACATCTCGATCGTTTTGCTGGTACTGCTGCTGGCCGGGTCGGTTGTCTACTGGAAGCTCACCGCTACGCCGGTTCGTCAGCCGGGCGATACTCCGCTGGCATCACGACCCACGCAGGGTACCGAAGAGGATCAGGCCCGCAAGATGGTGCTCGGCGTCTGGCAGGACGACTACCAGGGTAAACGCACCATGACCCTCAACGACGACGGCACGGGTACCATGCTGGTGGAACTCCAGGGCGTGCAGGCAGCACTCTTTGCGGCCAAGCTTCGCTTCGATATGCAATGGTCGCTTGAGGGGAAAAAGCTCATCAAGAGAACGGTTAGTGGCGAGCCTCAGAACAAGGTCAACATGATCATCAACACGATGGGCGACACAGCCGAGGATACCATTCTGGAAGTAACCGGGGAGAAGCTGCTGCTGCTCGATAAGGACGGAAAAACGAAGTACAACTGGCGACGGGTGAAGGCCGAAGGAAGTTCCCCATGAAGAATATCCCCCGTACAGGTAAACAGCATCGCCCGAAGACTGCCATCAAAGGCAAACGCTACCTCTGCGCCAAGTGCCGCAAGCGCAGCCCACGCCCTGTGAAAACACCGGCACCGTGGTACTGTGAGAACTGCTTAGCAGAGATCAGAGGTCTGCATCAGAAAGATTGATCACTCCCTGATTCAGCACGAAGACTCTGGTTGCTTGCTATCCATGCGTTGAATGGGTTACAATGGTACATGCCACGCAGGGAACGTCTCATGAGTGTTTCTGAAACCTCCAAAGAGCCAGCGGAAACGATCGTACGACCTACACGCCAGCCACGTGAATTAACGAAACAGCAACCGCCGTACGCCGTGGTGCTGCATAACGACGACGTCAACACATTTGGATATGTGATGTGCGTGCTGCAGAAAGTATTCCACTACGATGTGCCGAAAGCCTTCACTCTGACTGTTCAGGCACATGAAACGGGAAGAAGCATCGTGTGGACTGGTAGTCTGGAAGTTGCTGAACTCAAGGTGGACCAGATACGTTCTTGTGGCCCCGATCCTCAGATGAAACACATAGGGGCACCGCCACTCGCTGTGAGCATTGAACCTCTGCCGGGGTAATAGCATATCGTGAACGGAGGGCGTTGATACATTCCTCTCAACGCCCCATGCTGCACCAACTATTTGGGAACGGGAAGCCCAGCGATGACGTTATCCAGCACCTTTTCCATGCGGCCCGGGTGGCCGATCCAGGCAATCTTCCCTTCCTTGTCAACGATGAAAGCACAAGGAATACCGTTCTGTCCAGCAGCTTTCAACCAGGCGCTAGCCATGTGACCCTCGCTGGCTTTCTGGCCGGAAGCAACTTTATCCATCGCCACGCGGTAATTCATCTTGTTGCCCATCTGTTTGACAAAAGGCACGACCTTGGACTGATCCCGCTCAAATACACTTACACCAATGAAAACCACTTTGCTACCATGTTTCTTCTGCATGGCAGTGATCTTGGGAATGTTGTCGATGCAGGGGCCGCACCAGGTTGCCCAGAATTCAATGACGTAGATCTGCCCTTGTTGCAGTTCCTTGACAGGTTCACCTTTGACGAACTTGTTCACCGCAAACTTGGGGGCATCATCGCCTACTTTCAGATCCGCCGCACTGGCGAAAGAAGCGGAGAGGAACAGACAGGCAAGCGACAGAGTGAGAAATCGTTTCATGAGTGGGGCCTCGGTGTAGAACTTGGATGTGGTGAAAATGTAGCATAGGTAACGCGCAGACTCACTCAGATTCTTGCATTTTCACGGGGTAACGGATTCGCAGCAAAGGCGATCGATGCCAGCATGGTACGGTCATCTGTCTTTGGGAATGATCTACATGCTTGGCTACAGCTATGCAGACTTGGCTGCAGCTATGCAGATCGACGATAGTTTCTCTTCGTGACACCGCGCATATTTTCATTCGCTCTGGTGATGACGATTGTTGCTTCCTGACAATTGACGGTAACACGAAGACCATGAGGCCCGGGGAAAATCACAATCGCAGCTGTAGATCCCATACGCAGCGCTTTCCGCGCAGCACGTCGAGCCAGTTTCACCTGGTGCATGCGCGACAACGCAAACGATGCTTCGGGAAGAACGGTTACTTGAAACTTCATCACAACACCTTGGCAATACTGCAGTATAGGCCGATAGCAATAGTAGGCTTGTAGCATAAAGCCAGAATCTAAGGAAGCTGAGTATAAGTGAAGTCAAGCTGACATAATGTAAAGTTAATTTCACATATTGTATGGTCTAGCGTACAATAATCGCATGAAGCCACAGTACCAGATTGTCAACCATGTTCGCCGTTATCGGCGTCTGGCGGAAATCACCCAGGAAGACCTGGCTGAACGCATCGGAGTCACGCGGCAAACGATCCTGTCGATTGAGAAGGGCAATTACACCCCCTCGGTGGCGTTGGCGCTTCAGCTTGCCCAGGTACTGGGCGTTCGCGTGGAAGAGTTGTTCCAGCTAACCAAGGTGGACACCAATGAACAAGCCTAAGCTGTTGGTGATCTGGTGTGAGAAGCGAGCCACGTTGATCGCTAGCCTGTTCGCCATCGCTGGCTGCTGCTGACTAATCTCTCGTGGTGGCCATCCATCGCGACCTGGTTCATTGAATTATGCTCATGAGACGAGTCGTCCCTGGTCACTGTTTGCATGCGGTAAGTCTCTCCGTTACACTGTGCAATTGCTCATCGTGACAACATGCGGGTGCGGTAGCGATGAAGAACTTCGGAAGGGCGTTATGATCCACCTTGGTCTGTATCTGCTGGTGATACTGTCTCCTCTGGTCTCGGTTCCCCAGGACGGGACATTGCCGAAGATTGTCGCACCAGCGGGGATGGAATCGTCGCCCGGACCGTGGAGTGATCCGGAGGATCCTACCATCTGGCCGAACACGATGAGTCGGGCCAACAGTGATCCCTGGCTGGCGAAGCATCATGACCAGCTCAGGAAGATGAAGCCTCGGGTCCTGCTGATCAACTTTTCCAACGAACACAACCGTGGTCATCTGGATCGTCTGACCGATCAACTGATCAAGGCGCTGGCGGAAAGCACTCGGTATCACGGGTATCGCAACGAAAAGGCCCCTGTCTTTCTGGAATACCAGGTGTTCAAGTTTGTCGATCTGCGTGATGCGGGAGCAACCAAAGGGAACAGCAGCAAGATCCCGGTGAAGGATGTGAATGCCAAGCGAGGCTTCAACATGAAGTATCGGGCGTACTTTTCCAATGAGTTTGCCAATCACATTGGCGTGCCTGATCCTAAGAATCCGAAGAGGAACCTGCGACTGGATGAGTTGCTGGAGAATGGCTACGTGCATGAAGTGTGGTTCTTCGAATCAGGCAATGTGAATGCTGTGCCGCATGTCGGGTCGTATGAAGTGGTGGAAGAGAAACCCCGGTACGATGCCCAGTTCCGCAAGATGGGTAACCAGTGGGTGCAGGCGGGCAACGGTGGCGACAATGATCAGCCATGGACAGGCCGTAGTTGCAGGATTGGCTGCATCAATGCCTCACGTGGCATCGGCTGCTTCCTGGAGAGTCTGGCCCATGGCATCGAAGGCAATGCCAACTCGGGAGCTATCCCTTATTTCTCGAAGTACTTCAAGGAATATGCCGACTTCAACCTGAAGCAGCGTTATCAGTTGCCTTTTGAAAGCCTGTATGGCGTAAACTACGGCGGCAAGCAGATCAGCTATCCGAACGAGAAGACGATGGTCGTCAGTCACGGCGGGAAGGAAATTCGGGTGGACAACTACATCCCGGCTGGCGGAAGTGCCCATTTTCCACCGAACGCTCGGGGGCATTATGATCTGACCAACAAGGAGCCCGTGCTCTCCACCATCGAGGATTGGCGGATCGGCAGTGGACCGGGCGGCAAGGATGTGGCCAAGCCGTTTACGAACAGCGACTTTCGCCAGTATCATTCGATGGCTCAGGACTGTATGGGGGCCTGGCTGGTGTACTGGAGACAGAACATGCCAGGACTTGACAACCGACAGAAAGACGACGCAGGCCAAGCCATGAAAAACTGGGTGCCGTTCTTGTTCTACTAGGGATGTT
>CAYPJB010000086.1:0-13077 GCA_964410845.1 uncultured Bacteroidales bacterium
ATTGGGGAACTTGGTAGTGAAGGGATAGTCTGCAATTTCCGGTACTGCTCGCGAAAGCCGACTCAGCATGGTCGACTTGCCTGCATTGGGCAGTCCTATGAGACCCACGTCGGCAATGAGTTTCAGCTCCAATACAATCCAGCGTTCTTCGCCGTCTTCACCCGGCTCTGCTTGCCTGGGTGAACGATTGATGGAAGTAGCGAAATGCCGATTGCCTCGACCGCCTCGTCCACCTTTGGCCACGATCACTTCATCATGAGGTTCAGTGAGGTCTTTCAGCACATGTCCACGATCACGATCACGGATAACGGTGCCGGGCGGCACGAAGATCAGCGTATCCTTGCCCTGGAAGCCATGCCTGTTGTTGACGCCACCATCTCCGCCGTGCTCGGCCTTCCAGTGCTTGATGTGCGAAACGGCAGCCAAACTATCCGTGCCAGGAATGGCACGAATAATGACATTGCCGCCATTGCCACCATCGCCACCTTCCGGCGGGCCTTTCATCACGTACTTGGCACGGTAGAAGCTGACCTTACCTCGGCCGCCATGCCCACCTTTGACGAAGAGAACCACGCGATCGACAAACATAACATGACTCGACAAAAAAAGGGTGGCACGAGGCCACCCATGACTCTACTCAGTTCGACAGCAGTATGCCAGCTTAGTTGCTTGCCACGGCCAGTTCGTCTGCCTTCACGTTGACGCGTCGGCCATTCTGATCGAAGTAGACGGTGCCAGCTGTGAGGGAATAAATGGTGTAGTCACTGCCACAGCGGACATTACGGCCTGGGTGGTACTGAGTGCCACGCTGACGAATGATAATACCGCCAGCCTTCACTGCTGCTCCGCCGTAAACCTTCACGCCACGGTATTGTGGATTCGAATCGCGACCGTTACGAGTGGAACCTTGTCCCTTTTTATGTGCCATGACGAAACACGCCTCAAAATCAGTGAGCAGTTGCTCAACATCTATCGGAAGTAGTCGGACAGAAAATGATACGAAGAACCACAGTATCGTCCAGCAGTATACTGGAATTAGCCCCAGGCAAAGATGCCCAGGGTTTCATGCCGTTCGTAAGTTATTGCTGAACAACGCCTTGCGACTAGAACCCGGCGAATGGATGCTTGACCTTATCCTTCTGAGCCAGGACTTCGTCGATCTTGGGCTCTACATTCACCGCTCGCTTGAGGGCAAGCTTCGTCGCGTCGTAGTTGTACTGGTAAATCTTCTTGTTATCTGTGGCCTGGGGGTGAATGAACACACCGCAGACGCAGACGAGTTCGTCAGCTGTGCCCTTCGGGAGTACACCTTCGGCCACGGAATCAGTGATTGCCTTGGCCACAGCTGCCTGTGCAGGGCCGAACATCTGAACTGCCTGGCCAAGTCCCTTGATGGTGACCTTGGTGATCATCACGGTGGCTGGCTTGCAGATGAGGTTCGGTGCAAGCACGGCCAGCAGGTTGTTGTGACCGGCTGACTGGTTGGCCAGAGCATTGGCAAAAGCCACGCCGACTGGACCATCCTTGGAACCCAGGAGCAGATCAATGTGAGCGACTTCGTTACCATCTCCGCACAGCGCTTCGCCGATGTACATGGACATTACTGCAATCTCCTGGGTGGGTTGATACGTTCGTTGCTACGATACGGCAGGCGAAGTCAAGTTGCAAGTAGCTATTGGCAAGACACGTTTCAGAATTCATGACAAGCAAGATCCAGATAAAAAAAACGCACACGACTTCTCGTGTGCGTTCAGCTCAAACAGATTTCTGGCTTGTGAACTACTTTCGAGGTGTCTCTTGCTTCTTGAAATGGTTGAGCATATCCCGAAGCTCCTTCAGTTCCTTCTCCAGTTGCTCGATGCGTTCATCCCGTGGATCACGTTCGCCACGTCCATCGCTGGCTCGAGTGGGAGCACTTCCAGCAGCGGCACCTCCACGTCCTCCACCAAAGCCGCCTGCCATGCCTCCACGACCACCACCAGCACTCATGCCACCACGTCCTCCACCGGGAGGGGTTCCCCAGAAACTGCTGTACCGCTCGTTGAATTCGTTCTGATCAACGCTGCCATCCTTGTTGGCATCCAGCATCTCGAAGAATCGTTCACGCATCCACTCGGGGACATCATTACGTTCGATCTTGCCCGTGCCTCGGCGATCAAAGTTGCGGAAGAAGGGGTTACTGGATTCAACCAAGCCACGTCCACCGGGCATGCCACCTCCTGCGGCTGCACCACCAAGCCCCCCTGGTAATCCCATGCTGCCCGGGCCAGTGAGTGGGGGATGCGGTTGTGAACTCCCCTGACGATAACCTGCTCCACCATATGGTGCATCAGCCGGTGTCCCCGGAACATTGCGCATGCTGCTCATCCGTCGCTTGGCTTGTTCCACATTGAGTTCTGCGCGTTCGATATCGATAGCTGCAAATTCGATCTCGCTTTCAGCCTGGGCGAGCCGAGCAGTGGAAAGCTCTACTTCCGATACTTGTATCGTGCCGCTTTTATACTGAGCTTTGATGCGTTCATTTTCCTTTTTCAGAACCTCGATGGTTCGTTCCGCCTGCCGCAACCTGACACGTTTGGCTTTCAGCTCCAGTTCAGCCTGACGTACAGCAAACTCTGCAGCAGAGCGGGAATCCTCGTTGTACAGAGAATAGCCTGGCACCGGTGTTGGCGGCTGGCCAGGCAAGGGATAGCCTTGCACCGAGATGGGTGGCTGAGCAGGCATCGCAGCTGCAGAAGGAAATGCCGGTGCACCAAGTGGATCTGCCCCGGCTGGCTGCGTAGCCCGTGGTGCTGCAGGAGGCAGTGGTGCTGATGGTTCCGCACTAGCCCGAGGTTTCGAGTCCGGTTGACGTTCTGCAGGCAATATCGGCGACGCTGGTACAGACCGGGGGCGACGCGGGGGAGGTGGTGGATCGTCATCATCCGCCTGGGCCAGCGACACGCCAAAAGGCAGAGCCAGCGTTGCCACAGCCATCAGGAAGAGCCAGCCACGCAGGCCGAGACGACGCTCTACATTCATCGGTAACATACTTAATCTCCGTTTGAGTAGGGTAACAGGGCCCAGACCGCTGCTCAGCGCAGGGCAAGGTCCGTTCGGCTCTGTCACAAATTGAAGACTGCGAACGAGCGCCTGGGCGTAGCTGGCCACCCCGTCGGGCAGGGCAGCAACGACAGCCGCATCGCAACATTCTTCCTCTGCCTGTCTGAGCCGTGCACTGGCCAGCCAGGAAGTGGGAAGCCACCAGTACGACGCCACCGCCACCAGTTCCAGATATCTCCAGAACGGATCGCCGCGACGATAGTGTGTCAGTTCATGGGCCAGCACGGTACGCAGCTCAGCAGGGGTGAGCGCATCGACCAGGCCAGCCGGGAGGACGATAATCGGTGTATTCCAGCGTTGCCACAGCAGCGGGCCCACCTTGCCGGAAGAGATGACGACGTGAGGCAGATGCTTGAGCTGGAGCGGAACTGCCAGGTCATTCATCATCTGATGAACGGTAGCCGGGGCTGGTCGAGCCAGTTGCAGCAGGTTCTCGAAGTGAATCATACGAATGAGAGTAACGATAAGCAGGTACGTGGTGCCTGTCAGTGCCACACATTGCACGACGAAGAGCACAGTACCTGACCAGGCAGCCCAGAAACTGATGAACCAGGCTGACCAGGTGACAGCTACCTGCGTGGACACTGGTCTCGACTGTATTTCAACAGGCGGTGCGAAAGGCATCGGTTCAGGCACTGACGCTGGTATGTCAGTCACCAGTGCAGTCAACAACTGATTCCAGGGGGACAAGACATATGCCAGCTGATCGAGATCAAACTCAAGCTCCGTGCGCGACACTGGCACGTCAACGGAATTCATCGCTGGCATCGTTATGTTTGGTTGAACAGCATCCTGCTCGATAACACTGGCGATTTCTGGCGTAGCCCCCACAGGAATCACATAGATCGGAGGTGTGAGGAATTTGAGCAGCACCAGCAGCCAGCAGGCATGGACCAGCGCAGGCCGTCGAGGGAAAACATAGCCCACCGCCAGGGCGACGAGTGCCAGAAAACTGGCAGTGATGGCGTTACTCACGAGCCACTCGAACAGCATGGTCATTGCTTCGCTCCGCTCGGATTGCCTAGGTAGTGGGTTTGCTGACTTGGCTTAACAGTTGGGCCAGTTCCTTGCGTTCCTTCGCAGAAAGCGAGCCTGCTTTCACCAGCGTCGTGATGAGTGGCGAGAGCGAGCCTTCACAGAGTTGATTTGCTACGCTTTGCAGTTTCCTGCCGATAAGGGCATCACGGTCAACGCTGGCATGAAACTGCTGAGGCCCTTCGCCCCGTTCACGCTTGACACAGTGCTTGGCTTCCAGCCGTTCGAGCAGCTTGGCGACAGTGGCCTGAGCTCCCGCGAGCGCCTTGCCAGGATACAACGATTCGGCGAGTTGCCTCAACGTGCAACCATCGCTTTCCCAAAGCACCTGCAACACGCTCAGCTCTGCTTCCGTAACATCAGGGTAATCCATTGTCCCAGCCTCGTACCTGTGCAATTAGACGCAATGTCTAATTCAGAGTATAGACACGATGTCTAGTGGCTGTCAATGGGGATTTTCACAAGATTCATCAGTTCATCATTTGGAAGGTGATGGCATGATAACCACCTGCTCCACGCCCTGGTCGCTCAGCGTTCGCACCTGCATGCGACTGAGAATGGGCTGCATTTCATTCAGATAGAGTTGCAGCAGCCCAGCAGAAGCTGCTGGTTCGGTGGTGGGAAACGTCGCCAGCAACGCCCGGAACGCGCCAGCTTCTGATTGGGCTTGTGAATACCTGGCTGCTGCGTAGGCCTTCCCCTGCACACTTTGCTTCTCCGCATCGCGACGTGCTTCGGAGACATCAGCATTACGGCGAGCGTTGGCATCGGTGATGACGACATCCCGCTGCGAACGTGCCCGGTTGACATCGCGGAAAATCTCGATCAGTTCCTGTGGTGGCTGTGCTGTTGCGATGTTGACCGAATCGATAACCAGCCCGGTGCGATACTCGGCAGATCGTTGTCGCAATCGATCAAGAATCATGCTCTCCAGTATCGCAGCACGGCCAGTGAGGATCTGATCGATCCGCTGGCTGGCGACCGATTCTGTCATCGCCTCCTCAGTGCTGCGCTGCAGTAACTCTTCCAATCCGGGGCGCATCGTAACGTAGTCCACCAGCTTGTCGCGATTCACCCGATAGAGAACATTCACCCGCAGGTTGAGTATCTGGTTGTCGCCTGTCAGTAATTGGCCAGTCGGTGCAGCCTGGTTCAAAGGAGCCAGACTGTCGCCAGGCCCGGTCTCGTCGAAGTACCCTACCGTGAGTTGGCGTTGCTCATCGACAGCAACCCGGTCTACTTGATCGATGCCCCAGGGCATGCCCCAGTGCAACCCCGGACCACGTGGCTCAGCAAGTGGCTGACCACAGCGGCGCACCACCGCCCATTCGCCAGGCATCACCTGAAAGATACCCGTACAGGCATAGAGCAGTACCAGCAGTAATAGCCACCACCAGCGCTTCACTTCCTTGCTCCAGGATTAACAGGTTGTTGCAGGCTGGGCACGTTCTTGAAGATGGACAGCAACGGATGATCGAGTGACAGAATCAGCTGAGTCTTGTCGTCAGCGAACATCTTCTGGGCACCTTTCAGCAATCGCACGATCCCATAAAGTTCCGGGTTCGCCTGTGCTGCTTGGTTAAGAAGTCTCACTGCTTCAGCATCGGCATGTCCTTCCAGGCGAACCTTGTTGGCTTCCGCATCAGAACGCAGGCGACGAGCTTCGAGATCGCCCTGGGCACGTATCTTGGCTGCACTCTCCAATCCCTGGTTGCGGTACGTTTCCGCCTCCCTTCGCCGTTCTTCGCGGATCTTGGCGTAGATGTCATCGCGAACGAGCACCGGGTGATTGAAGCGACGGAGCCGAACATCGAGCAATTCGATACCCACCTGTTGAGCCAACTGTTCCAGGCTCGAGTTGCCTTCGCCGTTAGAAGCTGGCGACTTCGCCACGCGCGACATGATCTGCTGTATCCTGACCTTGCTGGAATCGGTGTTGAGCAGATCGTGCAGGACGATGTTACTGAGTTCCAGCTTGAGACGGCTGACAACCTGGGTTCGCAGGTACTGCTCGGCCCGGTCGATGGTGCCGAAACTACGGACGAAGCGATCGACTGCGACACTATCCTGCTGTTGCCCCAGCGATCCGATGCGCCAGCAGATGAAGAGATCAAATGTCAGCGGCAAAGGCTTCTCTTCACCACTCTCATCACGATCACGAATGAGGTATTCCTGCGTGGGGATATCAAACGCCTGCAACCGACGGTCGAACCGGGTCACACTCTGCACCGGCCAAGGCAGCTTGAAATGCAGCCCGGCATCGCTTACACCATCATAGGTGACGATAGGTTTGCCAAACTGGGTCACATAAACATACTCGGCGGTATCAACGAACAGGATGCTGCTGCGCAGGGCAAACAGCACCAGGGGGATAATCAGAAGGAGGAGCAGTCGTTTTCTCATGGTAGTTCCGGCTGCGGGAAGTTTGATACGGAGCGCATCAGGGATGATCTGCAATCCACCCTTGAGGCGTGGATCGCGAAGCACCTTGGCACGCTGGTTCAGCATCTGTTCGCCAGCTTCGATGATCAGGCGATAGTGTGTCAAACGTCGAATGAGTTCCGTGGGTGCAGCCGTGCGAGGCCACCACTGCACACCGAAGCCGATGCCTGGCATCGGCATCATATGCCAGGAGCCTGGGTTCTCCTGGGCATCGATCAGCGCCAGGAAGACGTCACGTTCCGCCCGGGTACGGTTCAGACGGGCAGTCGTTTCCCCTTCGGTCTCGGCATTCATACGGCTGGTCAGCACTCGTTCGCGGGAAATACTTTTCTCCTGATCGATGCGTGCTTCAGTCATCAGCCTGCTGCGCGCGGCGAGCGCCCGAGTGACTTCGTAATAGTCTTTCACTACCTTGGCTGGCGGATGCAAATCTTCGAGTTCCAGGCCTTGCACGTGGATGCTCAGGTACTCATTCGTCGAACGAAGCCGCTGCAGAAGTCGTGCGAGAGCATCCATTTGAAACGATGACCTCTCCGTGGTGAGGAGTTGTTCGAATCGTCGCTCTGCTGCGATTTCCCTCAGTGCCGCTTCGGCCTGGGCTCTGAGCAACCCTTCGATGTTGGCCACACCCACCAGGTAACGGGCAGCATCCGCTACGGTATAAGTCAATACCGCCTGCACTTCGATCAGGTTGCCATCCGCTGTTAACAGCAAGGCTTCATCATCGCTGAGCAGCAGGTTATCACGATGTTCACTCGACCAGGTCTGGGTATCGCTGCTGGCTTTCGCCCGTCGGAAACCAATCTCCACTCGGCGAACGAGTTCTTTCTCCAGCAGCGTCACACGATCCCATGGCCAGGGCAATTGCAGATGCAGTCCATGTGCTAATGTCTCGGGTTGCACTGCCCCACAACGACTCAATACGCCAACACTGCCCGCCGGTATCACGTGAATCGCGCTGGCAAGATATCCCAACAGAAGCACACTGAACATCAGCGACCCGACATGTCGTCGGCGTTCATAGATCCAATGGCTGGCATCATGCAGGTTGAACTGTTCCAGCCAACTGTCAAACTGGCTGGTAGCCTTGCTGATCTGCTGGAACCAACCCGAGGCTGGCTTCTCGAACCAAAGCAGCCTCATCGAATTAAGGAGCACTAGCAGCGATCCGATCTGGTGATAAATCGCAGCATAAAGCGGTGAACGTTCACGGTTCTCCGGAGAGAGCGAGGGGATCAGCCAGGCAACCAGGGCAATGCCCACTACGTTCACGCCGAAGGCAAACCAGACAATGTTCTGCTGAATAATGCGGACCATCTGCCGTGATAGCCGCACCAGCAATGGCAGTGAAGCGAGCGGCTCACCCATGAGTACGATGTCGCTGCAGTCCGCTGCGATGTCGGAGCCCAACCTCGGCGCGCCGGTGGATTGGTCTTTTCGGATCGAACTGATGGCTAACCCTACATCCGACGATGCAAGGGCTGGCGCATCGTTCACACCATCGCCTACCATCGCCACTTTGCCTTGCTCTTTCCAACGGATGAGCCTGGCTGACTTCTCGGTAGGCAGGCACTCACTCTGTGCATCAGCAATGCCGACTGTACTGGCAATGTTCTTCACGACCGCTGCCCGGTCGCCGGATAGCAAAGCAACTTCGATACCCAGTTGCTTGAGTTGCTCAATCACATGGGAAGCGTCCGGGCGAAGCGTATCCCATAGGCCAATGAAGCCAAGCAGTTTGCCTGCCTGTGCAACGAGGATGACGGTTTGTCCCTGATCGCCTGATTCGTGAATGTGCAGGCTTGCTGCATCGTCCCAGGAAATACCAGCTTGCTTCAGGTAGGCTTCGTTGCCCAGATAAGTCGGCTGGTTCTCGTACTCTGCTGTCAGTCCCAGCCCGGGAATGATGGTTACGGAAGGAACAGCATTGATCGGCAACTGACGGCGCTTCGCCTCAGTAACTATGGCTTGTGCTAATGGATGCTCGCTTGCCTGCTCCAGATTGGCTGCCAGTTGCAACAGCCGATCTTCGCTCCAACCCGGCTGCAGCGAGATGATTCGCCCGACGCTCATCTGGGCTGTGGTCAGTGTGCCTGTCTTATCAAAGACTATCCGTTTGACTGCCGCCAATTGCTCGAGCGCCAGTCCACGTTTTACCAGAACACCGGTTTTGGCTAATCGAGCCAGCGCAGCCATGGTGGCAGCAGGGGTTGCCAGGATGAGGGCACAGGGACATGCCACCACGAGCACTGCCAGCGCCGGTGCAGCAGCCTGGTACCACGCCTGCCCGCTGCCACGAAGCAGCCACCAGTTCGCCAGAAAGGTGAGTGCAGCCAATACCAGGACCACGGGGAGGAAGTACCGTGCCAGTCGATCCGCCGTCCGCTCGCCTTGTCCCTTGGCCTGCAATGCTTTCGCGGTAACATCGATGACCTGCCCCATGATGGTCTGCTGGCTGACTCGCTGCACCAGCACCTTGATATTGCCCATCTGGTTGACAGTGCCAGCCAGCACTTCCTGGCCGGGCTGCTTCTCCACCGGAACGCTTTCGCCGGTGAGGTTGCTTTGGTCAACGGTCGTCACGCCTTCCTGAATCGTTCCATCGACCGGGATGCGCTTGCCCGGCAAGACTTCAATCGTTTCGCCTACGAGCACATCATCCAGCGGGACCATAACCCGTTCGCCGTTGCGATACACCAGGCACATCTTCGGAAATGCTTCCACCAGCCCACGAATGGCATGCTGGGTGCGTCCAAAAGTGTAGGCCTCCAGGCACTCACCAACGAGGCCAATTAACACCACTTCTGCAGCAACGAGCGGCTGATTGAGAAACAGGGCAGCCAGCACTGCCAATGCCAATGCCAGATCCGCCCCCGTTCGTCCCGCGAGCAAACTTTCAAAAGAAGCAAGCAGGGCACGAGCACCACCAAGCATGGCAGCTATCGTTGCCCAGCGAATGTTCCAGGAACCGAGCTGAAGATTGGAGCTACCAACAGCAAGCGAGAACCCGAACGTGCTATTGAGCCATCCGGCAAGCAGCGGCCACAGATCCAGCCCGACCAGCAACGCTGTCAGCAGCGTGATGCTGTAGACGGGTAACGACGACTCCATCGCCAACGGTCGTTCGATGGAGCGAATCTCACGGTGCATTGTTCGGCCTGGGCGGGATTACTGAACGACAGGGCGTCGTTTCTGGGCCAAGTATATCATAGGTGGTATCACCAATGCACCAAATCCCCCTGCGAAAATGCAAAGAACGAACACCCAGCCGATCTCCAGCAGCACCAGTTGCACTGGCAAGGCATTCTCCTTCGGGACGAACACGTGCAACAGCAGGTTTACCACACTGCAAATGACTCCCGTCCAGAAGCCATGAGCAATACCATGCATGGTGCCTGCCCCTGCTACAGCACCGCACAAGATGACGATCAGCACTTTGATCATCCAGTCGAGCCACATTTTCTGAAGCCCGACATGCGTTGCCCACTCCGATAAACCAAAGTTGACAAGAAGCCATTTGACAACATCATGGGTGAACCAGAGTGATGCAATGATGACGACTACCGCAAAGATCACCCGAAGCCATTTGATGTGGGCGAAGATCATCCCCAGCAAGGCTTTCCGAATCGTCTGGGTCAAGTTCAATTCTGTCTGTTCTTCGGTGAGCTTACTCGTGTTGATTATTCGCGTTGCACGACGAGTCATCGGATGCCAGAGGTATTCCCCCAACCAGCCGCCGATACCACTCGCTACCACAAACCAGGCTGGCATGATGAAATACACTGTGGGAGGAACTGCACTATGCGTAGGCAACAGGATCATGCTCAGAAAACCCATGGTGATCCCGATCAGGATACCCAGCGTCAGCATTTCATTGCGTCCGGCGCAAGCCAGCATAGCGCCGAAAAAAACACCCGCCATCTGAATGAGTTGCCAGACAATAAATCCTGCCAGGCTCTTCCAGAAAGCATCTACCTGTGTGAATTCATCAATGATCAGCTCCGCCGATTTGAGCAGCATCACTGTTGTGCCTAACGAAATGAGCAGGCCAACGACTATTCGAACGATGATGTTCTGTGACCAATGCCCCGATGTATACGGATTATCGGCCAGTTCCGGGGGCATGGTGCTGTAAGGCATCGGCCCGTCAGCAAACAGAGGCGTGAAGTTCGGCGGAGGAGCCAACCTACTGGGCATAGTGGTGATTCCTGATTGCAGTCTCGTAACCGGGGCAATTCTACTATAGCTTGAATACCAAGGAACTCAAACGGATGCCTCAACTCTCCTGGCTTCAGCGTAGTCGTCAGCTTCGTTTGGTTGTCAAACGTGCCGTAGCCACGCTACAAATGGGCTCCTTCCGCAGCATTTTCAAAGGCTCGGGCCTGGCCTTCGACGAAGTTCGACAGTACCAGCCGGGTGATGAAGTACGCAGTATCGACTGGAATGTCACGGCACGCATGGGGCATCCCTATGTGAAACGCTATGTTGAGGAACGCGAGCTGCGCATCCTCTTCCTACTGGATCTCAGTGGCAGTTTGCGTGCTGGCAATGCCGTTGCTCTCAAGCACGATGTTGCAGCAGAACTGATGGCTATATTGTGTCTCGCCGGGCTTCGGTATGGCGACAGCATGGGGCTGGTACTCTTCAGCAATCAGATCGAAGGATACACGCCTGCACGGCGAGGCCTCAGGCATGCTCTCAAGCTCGTTTACCAGGCTCTTTACCGCGATCCCAATCAGCAAGGCACTGACATTGCCCAGGCACTCAAGTTCACCAGCCGGATGGCGAAACGCCGTTCGGTCATTGTCATCCTGAGCGATTTCCTTGATCAGGCTTACTCACCCTGGATGCATCGGCTGGCGCATCGCCACGATGTCTACGCCCTCCATCTGCAGGATCCCCTGGATGCCAACCTGCCTTCCATCGGTCTCGTCCAGGTCACTGATAGCGAAACCAGGCAGACAGTCCTGATCGACAGCCAGCAGGCATCGTCCCGGGCCGCTCCCATTCCCACAGATCATCATGTGAACTGGATACGCATCAGCACTACCGGCAATCATACCCGGCAACTGTTGCAGTCGCTGGCCAAGCTGCGCCGGCGCCGGCAGCCACGTTGACCTGCCTGATCGCTCAACGTACATTGCCAGTGGATGTGTGTTTCTCTCGAGGCATGGATATGCCGAAACGCCTGGGGTTCTTCCTCCTATCGATCATGGCAGGCTGTCACGCACAGGAAGCAACCAAGCCTGCATCCAGCCCGACAGGCACCAGACCATTTCGCAATATGGCTGGGACCAGGATGGGTATAGGCACCGCACCAGCTCCGATTGACATGATCCAGGGCGAAGGCGACCTGGGGAATGCGGACTTCGGCGACACTCGCCAGGCTCGATTCCGATTACGAAACCTTCTTACTACTCCGATCAAGTTGCGTATCTCTGACAAAAGCTGCACTTGTGCAGCAGTGCATATTGTGGAACCTGCGCTCACAGCTGGAGCCGAGACCGACATCATCCTCTCCTGGACTCCCAGAGTAGACGTTCTGGAATCCAGCCAGGTCCGACTGTGGGCCGAAATCGTCGAAGAGCAAACTCAGCACCGATTACGTCTGGAAGCGACAGGCACGATAGAACCGTTGCTTTGCGTCGCGTACCCTCGTGGCCCTCTCGATTTCGGCAAGCTAGCTCCTGCCGACCTAGAACAGACTTCCTCGCAGCGGGTCATTGAGCTGTATTCCAAACAAACCGTATTCGGTGTACCCATCTGCAAGATCAACCTTCCCGGTCTGGAGATCGTCTCCAAAGAAGCCATGCCTCAAGATCGCTTGCACGCCCTTCAAGCGAAGGCAGGCTATCGTCTGGTAGTCCGCCCTACGAAACAACTCAGCCACGGCGCCTTCCAGGCGGAACTCCAGATTCAAGTGGATGTGAGGAAGCAACCGCTACTCATCACCCTGACCGGGGAATACGACACTTCGACCATCAGCCTCAGCCAATCCCGCTGGCAACTTCCACCCAAGCTCTCTCTCAAGAACGGCTACAAACTGCCAGCGATCACGCTGACGGTTCGGTTTGGCACCTGCACCCAATGTGAGGTACAACAGATCACGCCACCACTCTTCACCTCAACAGTCACTAAAACCAGTGACAAGACCTGGCGGATTGAGCTGCAGCTCATCACAGATGAAGCGAAACTGAAACAGCAGTTCACTCCGGGTGTCTGGCAGTCGATTCTTGAACAGGGATTCGACCAGGGAAGCGTGGTTCTCAAACTGAATCACCCTGATGCTCCCACGATCACCATCCCGATTAATGGCAGCCAGTTATTCCGCGACTAGGACACACCATTACTATTTTCTCACTACCCCCTAGCCATCGCGGCGGTCACTTCCCAAGATAGTAGGTTCCCAACGCTTGTAACTAGGCTTGCGCATGCGCAGTGCCAGTTGCACATAACACCTAGCGTGTGAAGGAGTTACGTCGTGGTTGTGATTCGTTT
>CAYPJB010000087.1:0-13069 GCA_964410845.1 uncultured Bacteroidales bacterium
ACGGTTTGACGTTTATCAAGAGATTCTGACATAGTTACTCCGATTCCAGCACCGCCAGGAAGGCTTCCTGAGGTATCTCCACCTGGCCTACCTGTTTCATTCGTTTCTTGCCCTTGGCTTGCTTGGCCCAGAGCTTCTTTTTTCGACTGATATCACCACCATAGCACTTGGCGGTGACATTCTTCCGCATGGCTGTGATAGTTTCGCGGGCAATGATCTTCGAACCAACAGCAGCCTGAATCGCGATCTCAAATTGATGCCGATCAATTTCCGAACGCAGCTTTTTCACCAGTGCCCGGCCGCGACGGTCTGCGAACGCCCGGTGCACAATAGTTGACAAGGCATCAACCGGGTTGCCATGCACCAGCACATCAAGCTTGACCAGGTCCGCAGGCTGGTAGCCAAGGATATCGTAATCCATGGTACCGTAACCATGGGTGACCGACTTCAGACGGTCGTACAGGTCATAGATGACTTCCGCGAGCGGCATATCAAAAACGAGAATAGCCCGCTTCGGACTCAAGTATTCGGTGCGAACGTAAGTGCCTCGACGTTCGGTACACATCTGCATCAGATCGCCAATATTCTCGCTCGGCAAAATGAAGCTGATGCGAACGATAGGCTCGCGGAATTCTTCAATCTGACCGGTATCGGGCACTGCTTGTGGATTATCGACAGTCAGAATTTCGCCATTTTTCTTGAGAATTTCGTAGGTAACGTTCGGAGCGGTATGGACGAGTTCCAACCCGCTTTCCCGCTCAATGCGTTGCTGAATGATTTCGCGGTGAAGCATGCCGAGGAAGCCACAGCGGAAGCCGAAGCCTAGCCCTTCGCTCGTTTCAGGAAGGAAAGTGAAGCTCGAATCATTCAGGCTGAGCTTTTCGAGTGCTTCGCGGAGGTCTTCAAACTCACTGCTATCCACGGGGTACAACCCGCTGAATACCATCGGCTTGGGGGCTTTGTAACCCGCAAGTGCGGTTGAAGTGGGTTTGAGGGCATCAGTGACAGTATCGCCAATGCGAACGTCACGCAGGTTTCGGATGTTCGCAGTGAAGAAGCCGACCTGACCTCGTTGCAGGTGCTGAACGGTTGTCGCTTTCGGTCGGAACTGCCCCAGCTCCTGAACCACGTATTCCTGGGAGCCGGCCATTAACTTGACCTTCTGCCCTGGCTTCAAATCGCCTTCCATGATGCGAATGTAAACAATCACACCCTTATAGGAATCAAAGTGGCTGTTATAGACGAGTGCCTTAAGTGGTTCATCCGTAGCAGTATTGATCGAAGAATCTGCAGATCGCGAGACCTTGATCAGGGGATCTGGAATGCGTTCGATGACTGCCTGAATGAGTTCTTCAATTCCGAGACCAGCCTTGGCTGAAACTTTGAGCACTTCCTCGCCGAGCACACCTAGCGAGTGTTCCATTTCGCTAATGACTTCATCAGTACGTGCGTATGGCAGATCGATCTTATTGACCACGGGAATGATGGTCAGCCCCGCTTCCATGGCCAGCAGGGCATTGTGTACCGTCTGGGCCTGTACGCCTTGGAATGCATCAACGAGCAGAATAGCCCCTTCGCATGCTGCCAGGCTGCGTGAGACTTCATAGTTGAAGTCAACGTGGCCGGGAGTATCGATGAGGTTCAGTTCGTACTTCTGCCCATTGTACTCATGGTAGATCGTGACCGGGTGCATCTGGATGGTGATGCCCCGTTCCTGTTCCAAGTCCATCGCGTCGAGGACCTGGTTACGAAAATCCCGTTCACTGATGGCATTGCACTTCAGCAGGAACTGATCTGCGAGTGTGCTTTTGCCATGATCAATGTGGGCAATAATACAGAAATTGCGAATAAGATTCGGCGGGGTCATAGGCCTCGTCGAGAGTCGTCCTTCATAAAGTGTTGGCGAGATGTCGTATCTCTTGCGAATGCATTATCTTATGGTTTGCGAGGTGGAAGACGAGGAGCAGGCATGCTCGGCACCAAATCGAAAAAACAAAGCAAAATAGGCCTGGTGCTAAAGAAGCCCAAGCCTATCCATGTCGTCCATCGCATAGGATGCTTCATGAGAGCTGCGGTATCTCCACCCTCGCCCCACCCTTCATCGCTGATTCGTGGGCACAGATCCCCACCATCGTCCAGTTGGCACTCGTAGGTGCATCGGGGAAGGCGGGTTGTTTACCGAGAACAGCCATCAGGAAGTTGTGTACCAGATGAGGGTGGCTGCCGCCGTGCCCTGCACCTTGCAGGAAGCTGAGGTGAGTGGCATCGTGTATGGCTCCAGTGAACTTGCGGATGCCTTCAGGAAGACGACCTGCGAAATCTGGCACCTTCACTCGACGGGGTATTTGAGGTTCTGGTAAGCCTCGCATGTGCAATACAGGATCTTCGCCTTCAACCTGTTGCCACTCGAAGCTGACGTTGCTGCCGGTAACATCAAAACTTTCACGATATTGTCGAGCGGTGTCGAACAGACTGCGGGTCACTTCCGCCACCACGTCACTGTTTTTGATCTTGAAGGTAGCGGATTCGACTGCAAACGGACTGTTATAGTGTTTGATGAGGTCATCACTGATACGTCCCGAGCCATGACAGACGACACTTTCGGCCAGCGCCGCCTTGCCCTTCTCCGGGTCACTGAGGATTGCCAGGCATGGACTAACGCAATGGGTTGCATACCACATCGGCGGTAGACCTGGCCAATAGTGAGGCCAACCGTGCATGTCCTGCTGATGGCTGCCTCGCAGAAACTGAATGCGGCCCAATACGCCACGGTCGTAGAGATCCTTAGCGAAAAGATATTCGCGACTGTAAACCACTGTCTCCATCATCATGTAGGTCTTGCCTGACTTCTTCTGGGCTTCGACGATCTGCCTGCACTCTTCAATCGATACACCCATCGGCACCGTACAAGCGACGTGCTTGCCGGCATTGAGGGCTGCAATGGACTGCTTGGCGTGGTCAGGAATCGGGCTGTTGATGTGTACTGCATCAATGTTCGGGTCTTTGAGCAGTTCTTCGTAACTGCTATACCGCCTGGCCACGCCGAACTGGTTGCCACATGCTTCCAGTTCAGCGATGTTGCGTCTGCAGATGGCGTACATCTCGGCATCCGGGTGCTGCTGATAGATCGGAATAAACTCGGCACCAAACCCCAGACCCACAATCGCCACCCGTACCTTGCCTGCCATCGGTAACTCCACGCTACTTGAGAGATTTCCTGTTCGCCATGTGTGGCAGGGTTTGTGCTGTACTCAGCTCAACCCTGTGGATGTGCAACATCATGCACGCTTCCAGTGTCGTTCGGAGTACCGAGCGAACCTGCCACGCTCTAACGTCAATCGAAGTTACTCATCCTTACTGGACGACGCAAGGAGAAACTTGCTGATACCCATCCAGACAGGTATCGTGAGGAGGAACCCCAGGCATCCACCATGCATAAGATAATCTGTTGGCCTGCACGCGTATATCGTCAGTTGTTTAAGAACTGGCGGGTGCGTGGCCACATGCGGTTAGGCACCTGGTTGAGCAGAGTGTTCACCTCCATGCAGGATGTGACCGTGCCTCATCACGAAGGCATCTTGCATCTGGATTTACGCGATCTCGATCAACAACGCATCTTCCTTGATGATGGTGTAAAGTTCGAGCCTCGTGAAGTGGCTCTCGTGAAAGCCATCGTGAAGCCTGGTGATACCGTTCTCGATGTTGGTGCTCACATCGGCGTCTATTCAACGCTGCTGGCACAACTGGTAGGGCGGAAAGGCAAAGTCATTGCGTACGAACCGCAGCCAAAGATACTGGAACTCAATGCCAGGCCCTATCCACAATTGATCGTTCGACCCTTTGCTGTTTCTGACCAAGCAGGCACCATCCGCTTCGTTGCAGAACGTTCAAGCGGATTGTCGCATGTTACTACAGGCAACGGGGGTGCCACCGAAGTTCGCACCGTCAGGCTGGACGATGAGTTGCGTGAGCTGAATCTTACCCATGTCGACTTTCTCAAAATCGATGTCGAAGGTCACGAGGAGTGTGTCCTTCGAGGTGCCAGCAGACTACTGACTTGTGATAATCCGCCAATACTTCTCTTTGAATGGGTACCATTCTTCAAACCACGCTGGAAGCAGGGGGCCATTCAGACTCTGAAACAAATCCTCGCTCCCGGCTGGACTGGCATCGCACTTGGTTTTGATGGTTCGATGAACCTGTGGAACGACTGGAGTGAAGCTGCGGAGAACACCAATTACTTGCTGGTGCCAGCAAATCATCAAGCCAAGCTAGATGCCATCTTTGCCGCCATCGGTATATCAAACCCGAAGCATTAGCGAGGATAGTAAAGTGATCGCATGATCCACCCTCGCTCGCGCGTCGGGCTGCCATCGAGAAACTCATGTCCCTCCCTGTCCTTGAATTCATCCTGAAGAACTACAAGAACTTCAACGCTCGTGTCACCCGCGATGCACTGATCGCTTACTGGAAACACCTGCAGGCAGGCGGGAAGATGTTTTGGACACTCGCGGGTGCGATGTCGTCGGCCCAACTAGGCATCACCCTCGCACCAGCCATTCGCGAAGGTCTCATTCATGGCATCTCTTCCACCGGAGCCAACCTCGAAGAATCACTCTTTAGACTAGTAGCCCATCACAGCTACAAGGATTTCCCCGAGTACCGCTACTTCACCAAAGCGGACGACACCAAGATTCTCGAAGACCGCATGCGGCGAGTGACTGATACCAGTATTCCCGAAGACGAAGCTTTCAGGGCTGTCGAGAAGTTCATCGTTCCAATGTGGGTGGAGGCGACCAAATCGCAAAGCCGACGTTTCTGGCATGAGTACTTCTATGAACTGATCCAAAAGCTCCCCACCACCATGCACGAAGGCAAAGCTGATGAATCCTGGCTCCTCGCTGCAGCCAAGGCTAACATTCCCATGGTCGTGCCTGGTTTCGAAGACTCGACCTTTGGCAACATTTTCGCCTCACATGTGAAGTTCAATGAATGCTCTGCTTCCATTGTGAAATCAGGCATCGAGTACATGGCCCAGTTTTACGATGAGTACCGCGAACTCTCGAAGGGCCAGGGGCTGGGCTTCTTCCAGATTGGTGGTGGCATCGCAGGTGATTTCCCCATCTGCGTGGTGCCTTCGATCAAGTACGATCTGCAGGAAGAGGTCAAACCCTGGGCTTACTTCTGCCAGATCTCCGATTCGACCACATCCTATGGCTCTTACTCGGGTGCCACCCCTAATGAAAAAATTACCTGGGATAAGCTCACCGAGACGACTCCGATGTTTGTCATCGAATCGGATGCCACTATCGTCGCCCCGCTGATGCTGTCAGCACTGCTGGAATGCAAACGGCAACCGAAGGAAGCTGATGCACTCATCGCCAAGCTGGCGGCATAGCGGATTCGGCGATTACTGTGAACGCATTTCTAGCAAACGAAAGCTAAAAATTAGCCTTTCAAGAGCACTTTGTTCGTCTCTCAATCGTTGATGGGACCAGGTCATGGTTGCGCTGCGACTCGATGGCAGATTCCACACTCGCTGCTTTCACAAGAACGCCTGATGAAGAAATAAAACGTCTCACTACCCAGCTAGTGCGTTGGGGGGACTGGCATCGATCAAAGACAACGGCTTGGGTCGTTTCCAGGGATTGATCCGCCGAACGAATTGAGAGAGCCTATCGGTTTCCTTGTTTATTTTGGATGGACGAACATCCGTCAGAGATGGCCTGACAGTTTGAAGTACTAATAGCGGCAAATACCACAGCACATACGTTCCACCAGCATCAGCATACCAGAACTGCACTCCCAAAATCAGCACGGCAGACCATGAAATGAGCTGTCCCAGATTCTTGGGATGTGGCCAAAAAGCAGAGACAATCATCAACGCAATAAAGGCAATGAAAAGAGGTATACGATATGCAACGTGAAGAGAAACTGTATTCCACAGGCCATCAGCAGTTGGCTTGATGGCAAACTTCCATGCTTGCCATTCTGTCAGAAACCAGACTGCTCGAAAGCTCTCAATAAATCCTGAATACATGATCAAAAACAGGATCATTATGCCTATCACCGTAAGGTAAGTGACAAGAAATCGTCCATGACCTCGTCGATAATAAAACCCTATCCAGGCTGGAACCAAACAAGCAGGGAAGAAACTGAGCACGGTGCCAATACCAAGGAAGAGACCAGCCAGTGCCGGGTACCGATACCATGTCACAGCCAGAACAATAAAGAGCGAGGCAAAAGCCTGGGAGGTATTGAGCGCCAGCATCGCGGTATATGGCATCAACAGATAAAGAAGGCCAGCGGCTGCTCCCATGCTGATGTTCTTGAAATGCATCCATCCAATGAGAAACAGATGCATGGCAATCAGGGCGTGACTCAACAACGTCAGGATGTTCAGAATCAGGTTTGATGGCAGAATCGACGCCAGGAAGGCTACCGAGTAACTGGGATTCTGTGGTTGAGGAATCCCTCGCCACTCCGGTAGAAACGCTTTGAGAATCATTACCACCAGCATCACGCTGGCAAGCCAAATCATGCCACCGGTTGTGAGATTAGAGCGGTATTCGTTACGCCGTTCCAAGCCAAGATCAACAAGTGAACGAAACAGCAGAAGTGCAGTGACAATCATGAGCCAGAGGTAACTTCTCCAGATATTCGGATTCTCGATGCGATAAAACCGTTTGTCCTGGAAGGATGCGATCCCAAATTGCTCCGAAAAGGCAGTAGATGCCAGGAAAGGGTTCTGAAGCGATACTGGTGTGCAAGGCACGAAAAGCAGTTTTGCCAGGCGAGGAACGTCATTTTCAACAGGTGAGAGCCAAAAAGTTGTTACATCATCACGCTCGACCTGGGCAGATCGCAGAAAAAGCATCGGCACGGACACCAGGATCAAAAGGAGCAAATCCCAATGCCGCCATTGAAATGGCCTGGCAAAGCGCACGAAGATCATGACGATTAGAACGAGCACCATGCACGTCCACGTGGTAGCATTAGGTAGGGAAATGCTTTCCAGCAAAAGCTTGAGGCTCCTAAGGCTAACGTATACTCTTCTAATTCAGCAAATGGTGCCGACCTTCCAGAGTCATTGAAGGAGCACAGAAGAACGACTGAGATTATACAGGATGTTGCTATCACTTCGTGACAAGATTTTGTAAGTTCATGTCAAGAGATGTCGTTTTCGAAGCGGGTAAGGAGTCAGCCTGATGCCAAACAAGTGGGGCCCACGGATATTCTGGGCTATTGTTTTCGCACTGGCAGCCTTGGGAATCTACGTATTCTTCGATGATCCCGCTGACGATATTGACCAGTCAAAATTCGGCTCTACCACTTCAGCCATGGTCACCATCCATCCCAAAGTCAAAGGATGCATTCTGGAACTTGGAATCAAGGATCGAGTGAGCACCGATTATGCAGGACAGATAAAACTCAGCAGAGGAAAACTTCTGCAATTCTACCCGGTACAGGGAGAGCCTTCATCCAGTACCGCAGGATCGCGTTATGAAGGCAAAAGTAGTGCAACTGACACAGAACAGAAACCTCTCAGGTATCGCCTGGTCTACCTCGCTGATGATGATGAAACGCTCACTGTGACTGTTGGAAAGGAAACCCTCACCATCCCCCTTCCTGAACTCGGTACCAGCCAAAGCAAGTTGTTCCTGAACGACAATGTTCGCATTAGCGGCCAGGTAGCACGACAGATATTTGAGAACGACAGCAACACCGATGATCTGTATCCACAGTTGACCCGTGACGCCCATGGCAACGATTATCTGCTGTACATGAACGCAGTACGCAGCAAGGGGTTGGATGCTGAGGCAATCGTCTCCGGAAGTTTCGAAACCATGGAGACACCTATCGTTGGTGTCACCCTGAAAATGAGCAAATGTGTTGACGGTGTCTGGCAGTACTCTGAAGCGGTGACTCCCAAATTGGAATCGTGCCTTCATCCATGCATCGCGGTAGTGCCGGACGGCAGGATTTATGTCTCCTGGCTGCAAAAGAGCCTGGATGGCTGGGATATCTATTTCACCTTCAAAGATCAGGAACTCAGCTGGTCAAACCCTGTCCGGTTTACGAGCAAGCCCGGCTCGGTACAGCAACTGGTCTCCGCCTCTGATTCTTTAGGAAGAGTCTGGCTCGCCTGGCAAACCTGGCAGGAAGACCACTACGACATCTTTGCGGCTGTTATTAATGACGACAAGCACCTCTGGCGAACACCAGGTCTGGTAGCTGAGCATCCACGGGATCTTGAAGGTCGCTGGTTTCCCGCACTCGCTGGCGACAAGCTTGGCAACATGTATGTGGGCTGGTCCGTCTTTCGACAAGGATGCTTCGATATCGAGGTCATGAAACTCTTTGACAATATGGTCAAGAGTAAGCCCGTGCAGCTTGCATCATCAACTACCACGGACAAACTGCGGCCCAGCATGACGTGTGATAAGGAAAACAACCTATGGGTTGCATTCGAAGAGAGTACCTTGCCAGGTAATTTTGGCGATGTAGCACTGCCAGCATCAATTATCCGCGTTCGAAGACTTCGCAGCAATGGCAGCATTGATGAATGGCCTGCATTGCCTACTCCACCAAAACCTGGCACTAGCAAGGATAGAGTTGTTCGCTGTTCATTTCCTCGTATTTTTTTCAGCCCGGAGGACATACCTTTCATCTCTTTCCAGGCGAATCGTCACGCTTATTTCAGTCACTGGCAGGAATCAGGCTGGAGCATGCCGCAATTACTGAGCGATTGGCCTTCGTCCGTGCAAACCAATGCTCCTGCCATCTATCAAACTGGTCATGTGACAGGAGTTCATGAAACCGTAGATCTTCAGGGACGATTGCGTCTGGAATTTGCAGCGATGGCAGAAAGCGTTCCCGCTGCGACAATTCCGGATCGACCTGCACCTGCGATAGACAATGCAGCTCAATCCAAATGGAAGCCTTTCGCTGAACTTGCACGTCAGTTCCGTAAACGATCAGATGATCTTGTCCTCAGCAAACGTTATTTGCTGCGAGGATTGGTGGTGCTACCCAAGTCAGTGAAAGAATACGCTAGCGACCCCTGGTGCATGTCTGCCTTGGCACTCGAACAAGGCATGTATGATTGGGTCATGATCCCGCAAGAAAGTGATGCTCCTCATGCACGAATATGGCTGAATGGCCAACAGAGCATCGCGCAGAATCACTCATCTGATCGCAACTACCTGTTAGGCTATTACCGTCACGTATTGGGGCAGCGCGATCCATTACTCCTGGTTGACGTCAAGAAGAACGAATCACCTCTGCTGTCTCTGCAGGAACTCGAAAAGTATCGACGACTGGTGGATCGAGGTACGAGAATAAATGTTAACGAAGCAACTGATCGAACCATGGTTCAACAGTTCCTTAAACAACATCAACGCGTTGGCTTCGCTCTCAGCGATAACTGGAAAATGCTCTCTGCCCTCACTCAACCGGGCAGCTACGACAGCGACTCACTGGAAAAGCAGTTCAAACCACTCTGGTATCCGGAGGAGTATCCAGATCGTCCCTTGCCTGCTGCCCTGCGTGTGGTGGCATACGCCACGGGCAAGTCGAATGAACACCTGATTGATGCTTTGCGCTATGGTCATTACTACATGGCTACAGACGACATCTATCTTTTGGTACGATGCGATCGCAGATTGCCAGGCGAGATCTTTCAATCTTCATTTAAACCTTCAATCAGTGTAGTGGTGCAGGGAACAGCGAAGATCAAGTCGGTTGAGATCTGGCAGGATAACAAACTCGTAAAAAGTGAATCTCCTCCCGGTCAGGCAGCCATACTTGAATTCACTGATGAGAATGTCAACACTCAGTGGCACAGTTACACAGTACGTATTCTGCAGGAAAATGGTGCAGAAGCGATTGCTCAACCGTTCTGGATTCGCAGCCAGTAACAACCAGACAATAATATGCCTGAAATGAAGTGATCGGCACGTAATGCTCGTACTATGCTTGCCAGCCATGAGTTCCTTTGCGAAACGCAGCATATGCCTGGCCAGGCTTCAATGAGATTTGGAACTGAATGATGCGATGGGACGGAGCATCATTCATGATCTCTGCAACCAGTTCCACCATGCCTCGGTACCGGGCTTCACTGTTTTTCCAGTATCCAACAGCCCAATCCTCAACGACATACCATCCATCGATAGCAACAAATGGCCATAGAGTGTTGAAGCAAGTTCGTGTTTCCCGTGTGAAGTGACTGCCATCGTCGATAACAATGTCGAACGCACCCTGCTCTTCACCAAGCCTCCTGAGAAAGGCCTGATCGTTCTGATCACCCTGGATCAGTTTGACAGAGGCTGGAAAATCACCAGCAGGCAGTGACAGGTCCATGCCCAGCAATGTGCTCTTCGGGGAAAAGAAATCGGCCCAGAACCGAAGCGAGCCGCCACGTGCGACGCCAACTTCCAGCAGCTTGACCGAACGTTCTCGCCAGTCTTTCCAGAGTGTCTCATAGACCGACAGAAGGCCTGAAGAAACTTTGTCTGTCTCGTATTTTGATTCAGCAAGTTTAGTCGGGTTCATGAACCATGTTCCTGGGTTCTATCAGCCTACCCTTCCATTGCACCAGCAGCAGCATCAGCAGACCACAAAGAAAGAGACCCAAACTAATTGCTTGTGAAATAGTAAAACCACCCACGTACTCCGGGTTGTCCAGACGTACTTGTTCAATGAGGTAACGATTGATGGCATAGGTCATCATCAGCAAGGCCAACACTGCACCTTCACGTCTGCGTAGCGGGTAATAGGTCCAAAGGAGAACGAAGAGAATCACACCATCCAGTGCCATGTAGAGTTGAGTAGGCACTAGAGGTAGGCTAGGCGGCGGGATGAACGACATTTTTTTCGATTGCCCCTGCCGTTTTACCGTGAGTTCCATCTCCTGATATGGTTTGATTTCCAGCAAAGCCTTGATGAGCGATTGCTGATTCACTGTCACTTTACCATCCACCGATTCGATCATGTCGCCGACCTGTACGCCGGCTTTCTCAGCGGATGAACCAGGATCCACTGCTTTCACGACACATTCATCTGCGATACCACTGCCTAGGAGCATGCCATAGCTTGTCTGCCAGCCGCGCATCCAGACGACTTCATGATGCGGGTTGCTATTCGCAGGGAACTGAACAGAGAGGGCCACAGGCACCGTCGCCGGATCTGCAAGATCACCATAACAGCATCCATTAAGAAAGCAGCCGATACGGCCAAAGGCAATGCCCAAGGCAATCGAAGGAGCCAGCCAATCACCGATCTGCAGAGTACGCACCTGGTTAGGACGCACGATGCTGCGATAAGCCAGCCAGTAGCCAATCAGTCCACCAGGAATGGCGCCGTACAGCACCAACCCACCCTTCCATATTTGAATGAACTTGAAGAAAGCATCAGCCAGATTATCAGGGGGAGGCTGATCCACGATCATCGAGAGAACGCGTGCCCCGATGACTCCGCAAATAAAGATGTACAGACCAACATCCCAGGGGATACTGGAAAGATACCCTTCCCGTTTTGCCCGTCGCCCCGCAAGCCAGGCTGAGATAACGAACGCCAGTATGAGCATGAGTCCAAAGCCAAAGATAGGCAGCTTGGCATCGCCAAAGGGCAACGGGATAGTAAAGAGTATTTGTCGCATGGAGCCTAGTGTACCAGCATCGGTAAAGCTTGCGAAGAGGAGTCAGTAGTTCTACTTCGCCACTTCCTTAAAGGAGACCAGTCGAATGCCCCGCTTCTCGATGGCATGCTTTACTCTCGCATCGAGAAACAAATCAGTCACCCCCTGCCGATCACTGGCAACATTCTCGTAGCCGATGTAGTGAATGGTCGCAATTCAGGCGTGTCGTAACCGGAAAGAAACAATGACTTCGACCGAAGTCACGATGCCTTTCTGATAGCAATCACACATGGCCAGGTTACCTGAATGGGAGAAACCCATGTCATCCCCTCGGATGATTAGCCGAGGTGGTTAGGTAGAGGACAGGAGCGTTGCAATAATGAGTGTGAGCATGAGCCAATTACTTGTTGTTCGTTGTTAGATTTCAGAGACGATGCTACCATACTGTGCTATGAACTAAAAACGAACAACCAACAATGTTCAAGCATCATGCACAAAATCAATCTCGCCGAAAAGTTTGCCCTCTTCAGCGATCACTGGAGTCCCAGGATCGTGGGCGAACTCAATGGTCAGCAGGTGAAACTAGCCAAGTTCCAGGGCGAGTTCGTTTGGCATCACCATGAACACGAGGATGAACTCTTCCTCGTCATCCGTGGTGCATTTCGAATGGAATTCCGCGATCGAAGTGTAGAACTGCAAGCCGGAGAGTTTCTCATCGTTCCCCGCGGAGTGGAACATCGCCCGGTGGCAGATCACGAAGTGGAAGTACTCCTCTTCGAACCAGCCAGCACCGTCAACACCGGGAATGCTGGCGGCGAAAGAACTGTTGTCTCGCTCGAAACCATTTGACTACGAAGCGATATCCGACGTGCAATCACCACCCGGATAGCGCATTTCATGAGCACGTGATGGACCATTGGGTTCCTTGTTGAAATTGATGATGAACTTCTCGTTCACCTTCAGGCCACCCTTGTCCGTATCGCAGTCGATCTGCATCAACCAGGAACCTTCCTTGGCGATGTTGGGATAGAACTGATTATCCCAAGTGCTGTAGAGCGAGTTGGTGACGAACAGCCGTTTGCCATCCTTGCTGAGTTGAATCATCTGAGGACCGCCGGTGATGCCTTTCACCGCTGAGGGTTTGCCGATCACGCCACCGAGCCAGACCTGACCGACGAGCTTCGGCTGACTGGGATTGCTGATGTCGTATTGCCGCACATCGCCGTGCAGCCAGTTCGAGAAGTAAAGGAAGCGATCGTCCATGGAAATCAGCAGATCGGTGATGAGACCAGGTACCGGGAAATTCCAGCCTGGTATGTCCTTGGCTGGTTCGACACTGATGACCTTCTCAGCTTTCCATCTGCCGTCAGCCCCTTTGTCCCAGTGCCACATGGTACTGCTGAGCGCTGCCCCGACATAGCCATGTGGGCT
>CAYPJB010000088.1:0-12759 GCA_964410845.1 uncultured Bacteroidales bacterium
TTTCTCCGGGTAGTTGTCCGAGTGGCTAAAGGAGACAGACTGTAAATCTGTTCGCGAAAGCGTACGGGGGTTCGAATCCCTCACTACCCACTTCCAGGTTGAGAGCAGAGAGTTGAGAGACAAGAGTTCAGCAAGACTGGCTTTTGGCTCTCAATTCTCAACTTTCATCTGTGCCCGTGCGGGTGTAGTTTAATGGTAAAACTCCAGCCTTCCAAGCTGGTTATGTGAGTTCGATTCTCATCACCCGCTCTTCAGGCTGACAGCTATCAGCTTTCAGCCGTCAGCTTCAAACTGAGAAGTTTGCTTGCTGATGAATCGACACTTAGTACGCTGATAACTGATGGTATAGTGCCGTCAGTTGTTGGCAGATGGCTGACAGCTGATAGCTGACAGTCTTGCTGCTGTAGCTCAGCGGTAGAGCGCGTCCTTGGTAAGGACGAGGTCGAGGGTTCAAGCCCCTCCAGCAGCTTTGTACAAGTCTATCAGCTCCAAACCCGCTGATAGCAGACTCAGAAGAAGCCTGCCACGAGACTAGGCTTTTCCTGCATTTGGTATAGAACAAGGGTTTACAGTTCTTTCAGTTTCAGGGTACCGTTCGGCATGCCTCTCCGGTGTGGCCTGGAACAACCCGCAGAGGAGCAGCAATGGCTAAAGAAGTCTTTCAACGTAATAAGCCTCACGTGAACGTTGGCACCATCGGCCACATCGATCACGGCAAAACCACGACCACGGCAGCCATCGTGGCTCGTCAGGCTTGGAAGAATAAGGTTGCAGCCTTCAAGAGCTATAAGGATATCGCCAAGGGTGGAACCGAACGTGATGATTTGAAGACAGTTACGATTGCTGTCGCGCACGTGGAATACGAAACTGACAAGCGTCACTATGCCCACATCGATTGCCCCGGGCACGCTGATTACATCAAGAACATGATTACCGGTGCCGCCCAGATGGACGGTGCTATTCTCGTGGTTGCTGCTAATGACGGCCCCATGCCCCAGACTCGCGAACACTTGCTGCTCGCCCGTCAGGTGAATGTGCCTTACATCGTTGTCTACATGAATAAGGTAGACACCGTTGATGATCCGGAACTTCTGGATCTCGTCGAACTGGAAGTTCGCGAACTCCTGAAGAAGTACGAATTCCCAGGCGACGACGTTCCAGTCGTTCGCGGCAATTCGCTCGCTGTCATGCAGGATCCTAAGGATGATGCTGCTGGCAAGTGCATTGATGACCTCATGAATGCTCTCGACAGCTACATCCCCGATCCCAAACGTGAAGAAGATAAGCCCTTCCTCATGTCAATCGAAGACGTGTTCTCGATCAAAGGTCGTGGTACGGTAGGCACCGGTCGTATTGAACGTGGTGTCTGTAAAGTGGGCGACGAAGTCGAAATCGTCGGTCTCTCCAAGGAACTCCGCAAGACGACAGTGACTGGCGTTGAAATGTTCCAGAAAACCCTGGACAAGGGTATTGCCGGCGACAATGTCGGTGTTCTCCTCCGTGGTTTGGAACGTAACGATCTTGAACGCGGCCAGGTTCTTGCCAAGCCCGGTTCAATCAAGCCACACACTACGTTTGAAGCCAAGGTCTACGTGCTGACCAAGGAAGAAGGTGGCCGTCACACTCCGTTCTTCGCCAACTACAAGCCACAGTTCTACTTCCGCACCACGGATGTTACCGGTACCGTCAAGGAACTGCGTGCTCCTGGTGGTGGCAAGGCTGAAATGTGCATGCCTGGCGACAACGTCGAAGTGACAATCGAGCTGCTCGAAGAACAGCCCATCGCTATGGACGAAGGTCTCCGCTTCGCTATCCGCGAAGGTGGTCGCACTGTCGGTTCCGGCGTCGTGACCAAGATCCTCAAGTAATGCGAAGCACGCTCAGCGTGCTTTGACATCACTCGAGCAGATCTCGATATCAAAACAAAATCCATATTACCACTGTGAGGCACGTACCGCGTGCCCTACAATACAGCAAATTAGCGGCACTCTGAGAAGGGTGTCGCTAATTGCTACTTAAAGATAGTGTTGAAGTCCTGGCGAGAGTCTGGCCTCCAACCAATCGAATGGGCGTAGCTCAACTGGCAGAGCAGCGGTCTCCAAAACCGCAGGTTGCAGGTTCGATTCCTGCCGCCCATGCTGATACAAGCTGCTTCTCTTGGATGTAAGGATTCATCATGGCTTTGGCCGTTGCTGACGAAAGGTCGGCAAGCAGTGCACCCCGCAAATCGGAAACCGCCAGCCTGGGCTGGAATGGCATCGTGGGAACGGTCTATGTGGTGCTCGCCTATCTGGCAGTAGCACACCTGATTCCCTGGGGCTATTCCCAAGTTGTCACCAAGCCTGGGCTCTTAACAGGTTTCGGTCTGTTTGCGGCAATTGCATTGGCTGCTGCTCTCGCAATTTTTCTCTGGAACAAACTTTTCCCCTCGCAGCCAGGCTTGCGTGCTGCTGTAGCAGTTGGCGTGGGTAATCTGTTGATGGGTTTTGTGCTCATCTTCATCATTGGTTACATCGTTGATGCACTGTTCGGAGGCTTGCTGGAAAAGTTGGGGATTCGCCTGTATCTTGGCTTGGCATTCATGGCTGTTCTGGCAGGATGGTGGATCAACCAGTTTATCTTCAAAGCCTTTTTTGCACCAAGCTTCCCCAAGCGAATGAACAAGTTTGAAGAAGGTGGATGGTTTTCGACCGAGTCGTACAAGAAAGTGCAGGGCATGAAGATTCGCCGCATTTCAATGCTGGTGATCATGCTCACAGTGGGTTTGGGTGTTTACTACTACATTTGGCAGCGTGGTGTAACCACTGGTGGCACAGCTTACGTTTGGGATATTCCATTTGTCAGCTCGCATTCACTGATTCTTTTCCGATCGCCTGCGATCACCATTCCGCTGCTTCTCCTGGCGTTAGCAATCTGGTTTGGCTACCGACTGGTGAACTATCCACCCATGGCAGAGTTCCTGATCCTGACCGAAGCGGAAATGGCGAAGGTGACGTGGACCAGCCGCAAGCGTCTCATCCGTGATACGGGTGTAGTGTTGATGTGCGTGCTATTCTTTGCTGCCTTTCTCTATCTGCTGGATATCATCTGGGTTCTGGTGCTGACGACGATTGGCGTTCTGCATCGATAGTGCACTGGAAGTATCGTTCACCTAGTTGAAGGATGATGGAAATGTCAGAAGTCGCCACTAGTCCTGAAACTCCTCCTGTTCCAGCTCCAACTGGCAACAAGAAATGGTATGTCATCAAGGTGCAATCAGGGCGGGAAGACACCATCAAGGACGCTATCGAACGTCGGGTGAGGATCGAAGGTCTGGAAGAGTTTTTTGGCCAGATCATCGTTCCCGTGGAACGAACAGTCGAACTGGTTAAAGGCAAGAAGGTTACCCGCACCAAGAAACTGTACCCCGGCTACATCATGGCTGAGGTCGAATTCAATGATAGAGTTCTGTACCTGTTCCGTGAAACGTCCGGAGTGGGTGACTTCGTTGGTGGCGGTGGCATCAAGATTCCGCTGCCGATGCCTCAATCCGAAGTGGACAAGATTCTGAATCAGAAGAAAGAAGTGGTTGCAGAAGCTCCAGTTGCTCCCAAGATCGACTTCCAGAAGGGCGAGCACATCAAAGTCAAGGATGGCATGTTTGCTGGCATGGAAGGGGAAGTCAGCGAAATCCTTGAAGCCAAGGGGCTGGTTCGGGTCATGCTCAAGATCTTCGGCCGCGATGTGCCGGTGGAACTGGAATACTGGCAGATTGAGCACGTTTAAGTTGGCAGATTAGTGCTGCCCAAGCCAGGCGTAACAGCCTGGCTTTTTTATTTGGCGGTGGGGAACTCAAGACCCTCGTAAATCACATCAAGGCCGAGCGACAAGTTGAGCGAAGCCTGGATTATCTGATCACTCAGTTGATTCCGCTCTTGTAGCAGCCAAACATTTGCTTTCCGTGCCGGCCGAGTTCATTACCTCGATCGTTCACGAGTAGTGGCAGTTCTGGTATGCATCCTGTGGTGCCCCTGACTAGGATTTTCAAGTACTCGATCGATCATCTCAGTTGAGCTTGATGAGTCCACGTTCCATTAAGATGCTTTCAAGTTCATGACAATCAACTTCATTTGGCACACCAATCAGCACTTGGCGTTCTTTGTCATCAATGATCTCAAGCACTCGGTAATCATCCAACTCATGGATGGCGAAAGACCGTAGTGCTTTGAAGTGAACAATCCAACGTAGTTGCGAAGTATGCCTTCCGATTCCGAACGTTCGAATCTCGACTGGCATGTCGAACTTGGATTCAAGCCATGGCTGGAGGTACTTCCCTAGTATCCAGAGAAAAACCACAATCGCGATGGTGCTGGGGATGAATTCCCACCACGGAGCCACTGGCTGATTGAGCATCCATTTCTTCATCGCCCAATTAGCTGTAAACAACAGAACCAACACTAATCCGAGACTAAGCTCAACCCAGATGCTGGCAGGTTGGATGAATTGTCGTTGAACAGATACGAACTCCTTCGGCTCTACCCAGCTCATCAATTTTTTCGGAAATGGCCACATGCTTGTTCAATACCAGGCGCTCGATCAGATTCTATTCAGTTCGCTCACATCATCGAGGCGGTGAAAACGGGTGCGTCAACACGAAAATGGTCAATAATCAGCTATTAGATGCCAATTCCACACTTTTTTCACGTTTTTCTCTAGCCACCTTGGCTCTTCTCCCTAAAAATACTTGCCCACCAACGATGGTTCGTTGGTCAGACTGTATTGACGGATATCCATCATGGCGAAGGTTGTTACCGGTCAAATTAAGCTGCAATGCCCAGGCGGTTCAGCTACTCCAGCCCCTCCTGTCGGCCCAGCACTGGGTCAGCATGGCGTGAATATTGGTATGTTCGTGAAGCAATTCAACGACGCCACCAAAGACCTCAAGGGAATGCTCGTTCCCGTTGTTATCACCGTATACAACGACCGCAGCTTTGAATTTGTCGTCAAAAGCCCGCCTGCTGCCATCCTGCTGAAGGTAGCAGCCGGCATCCCTTATGAAAAGAAGAAGGGCGCAGAAAAGATCCCCGCTTCTGAAAAGAAGGGTGGCAAGTACAAGGCCTCTGAAGTCACCAAAGCACAGGTCAAAGAGATTGCCACCAAGAAGCTGGCTGATCTTAATGCCCGCGATGTTGAACATGCCATGCGAATCATTGAAGGTACCGCCCGTAGCATGGGCCTCAAAGTCGTCTAAATGGATGTTGACCACCGCGAAGCAGATTTAACATAAAGACAAGAAGCCATGGCGAAGAAGAAGACAGATACCGAAACCCCCGCAGTTGAGACTGCATCTCCAGCACCTGCAGAAGCTAAGCCTGAAAAGGCCAAGGCCCCTAAAGCAGAGAAGGCTCCTTCCAAGGCGAAGGCTAAGGCTGAAGATGCTGCCGCTGCTGCACCAGTTGCTGCTCCTGCTGAAGGTGCCGCTCCCGCTGTAGCTGACCTGAGTGAGCCCACCAAAAAACGTGGTCGCCCTGGTGTGCCTCCGCGTCGCGGCAAGAAGCTGCGTACCAAGATCAACACGATCAACAATGAACTGGCCAAACTTGGCACAGTTGACGTGAAGAAGGCAGTTGCTTTCCTGAAGAATAACAAACGTGTGAAATTCGACGAGTCAGTTGAAGTTCACATGGCACTTGGCATCGATCCGAAGCAAAGTGACCAGGTGGTACGTGGTGCAGTGCCGCTGCCTCATGGTCTCGGTCGAGTCAAAAAGGTTCTCGTTTTCACCAAGGGTGATAATGCAGTCAAGGCCAAGTCTGCAGGTGCTGATTACGTTGGCGATGATGATCTCGCCAAACGAATCACCTCCGAAGGTTTCACCGATTTCGATGTAGCTCTCGCTACCCCGGACATGATGGGTGTCGTCGGTCGACTTGGAAAGGTGCTAGGGCCCCGTGGTCTGATGCCTTCACCCAAGGCTGGAACTGTGGTCTCTGGCGATATCGCTGCTGCTGTTAAGGAATTCAAGGCCGGTAAGGTTGAATTTCGTGCTGATGCAGGTGGCAATGTGCATGCTGCTGTCGGCAAGCTCAGCTTCGATGAGTCCAAGCTGGTTGAAAACATCGGTGTTTTTGTGGATGCGGTTCGGGCTGCCAAGCCAGCATCTTCGAAGGGACATTACATCAAGTCCGTGACGGTATCAGCGACGATGAGTCCTGGTGTCACGGTATCTGTAGCCTAGTTCAAATGAAGGATTCACCGGCTGTCTGCTTCACGCCGACAGCTGATTGCTGAAAGCTAAGAACATGAGCAAGCTAGTCAAGAAAATGCAGATGGATGCCTTAAGCCTGTCGCTGGGCGAAACTCGCGACATGGTGCTGCTTGGCATGAGTGGCGTCCCTGCGAAAGATGAAAATGCCATGCGACTCGCTCTTCGCAAGAAGAACGTGCGCCTGCAACTGGTGAAGAATGCCCTGGCCCGCGTGGTGCTGAAGGACAAGGGCTTCACCGGTCTCGATACTTACCTCAATGGTCCTACCGTGATCGCTCACCCGATCCAACAAACCGGTGGCGGCGTTTCCGAGGTAGCGAAGGAACTGGAAGCCTTCATTAAGAAATTCAGCAAGCAGATCTCAGCGAAGATCGCTGTGGCTGAAGGTTCGCTGGTCGATTTCGAGACTGCCAAGAGACTGCCAACCCGAGCGGAAGCCTTGTCCAGTGTGGCATCAGCTATCCTTGGACCAGGCAAGCAACTGGCAGCTGCCATGGTGGGCCCCGGTCGCAAGCTCGGTGGTGCTATCAAGAGCCTCGAAGAAAAAGGCAAACCAGAGTAACGTAAGCTATTACGCTTCAATTTGACATACACGCATACCCGTCTGACGAAAGGAACGATAGTCATGTCCGTTGATCTAACTACACTGGCCAAGAGCATTGCCGACCTGACTCTGGCTCAGGCTGTTGAGCTGACCAAGATTCTCAAGGAAACCCACGGCATCGAACCCGCTGCAGGCGGCGCTGTGATGGTGGCAGGCGGTGCTCCCGCTGCCGCAGGCGCTGAAAAGGCTGCAGAAAAGACCGAATTCACGGTCAGCCTTGATGATGCTGGTGCACAGAAGATCCAGGTCATCAAGGTGATCCGCGAAATCACCGGTCTCGGCCTCAAGGAAGCCAAGGATCTCGTTGATGGTGCTCCTAAGCCCGTCAAGGAAAATGTTGCCAAGGAACAGGCCGACGACTTCAAGAAGAAGCTCGAAGCTGCTGGCGCCAAGGTCTCGCTCAAGTAAGCTGGTATCGTTACAGAAGTAGCTTTAACGCTGCTGACTAGTAAAACGGCCTGGAATTCCCTCATGGGGGTGTCCAGGCCGACTTTTCTGTTTATAATTGGAAGTATGGCCTTGACATCAGCTCGAATGTATTGCGCAACATTCGTACGAGCTTGTGTCGTGTTCTTGCAGGATGTTCCAACCTTGAAGCAATTCACGTTGAACGTGCAGGTCGGCTTCGCCCCGCACTTCGTCCATGCATGCGCCTCCGTCAGGCGTTTGCCTTTTACAGGACCTCCCCGATGGGGAATACTTCTAACTCGAATAACATCCTGTACCTTTGTCTAGTCCTGATGTTGAAGATGTTGTCCAGCGTAGATGCCAATAGCAGATATCGCTGGCTATGACTAGTGCAATCCGTTGGGTTGCAGCTGTAACTGGAATTGCTGGTCTCGGCCATATATGGCCTCGACTCCGTGTCCCCCGAACCAGGAGCCGATTGATGCCTGTCACCGCACAACGCTATTTTGTTCCCACTTCTGTTCGTAACTTCGGTCGTCGTGGCGATGCAATTGATGTACCTCCGCTGAGCGATGTTCAACTCAAGTCTTATGATCGGTTTTTGCAGCTCGATGCTCCAGCCGATAAGCGTGAGAATATGGGGTTGGAAGGCGTTCTCCAGGAAATCTTCCCCATCGAGAGCTATGACAAGTCCATTCGTCTCGAGTTCCTCCGGTACGAACTTGGCAAACCTCGTTACGATCCTGATGAATGCCGCAAGCTTCGCCTGACCTACGGAAGGCCGTTCCGCGTCTGGTTGCGCCTCGTAAAAGAATCGCCTGTCGAAGAGGAAGTGTATCTTGGCGATATGCCCATCATGATTGGTGGCGGCGAATTCATCATCAACGGTGCTGAGCGCGTGGTTGTCAGCCAGTTGCACCGCAGCCCGGGCGTCGATTTTACTATCGACGAAGACACAGGTGACCGCCGCATGCATGCCTGCCGCATCATTCCCGAGCGTGGCAGCTGGATTGAAATCAACGTTACCAAGAAAGAAGCATTCCACGTCCGTATCGATCAGTCAGGTAAGTTCCCTGCCACCACGCTGCTGCGTGCCATGGACCCTGCCTACGGCAACGAAGCAGATATCATCAAGGCCTTCTACCCTGTCGAAAAGGTAAAGGTCAACGCTGACACTGCGAAAGCACTAGTTGGCAAGATCGTTGTTGGTGATGTCATCGATAACGAAACTGGCGAAGTACTCGTCGACAGCCGCAGCGAGTTGACCGAACGCCTGGTCGATATCCTGCTGAAGTCGAAGATGCACCACATCGAAGTGCTCGGTGCTGTAAAGGATCCGGTCATCCTTCGCACGCTGCACGAAGATCCCACGAGCTCGCATGAAGAAGCTTTGCTCAAGATTTATCAACGCTTGCGACCAGGCAATCCTCCTCAGCTGGAAAAGGCAAGGGAACTGTTCAAGGAGAAGTTCCTTGATCCGAGTCGATATCGTCTTGGTCGGGTGGGCCGGTTCCGCATCAATCGCAAGTTCGAACAGCAGGTAGCTGAATCGGAGATGTGCCTCCGACCTATCGACTTGCTGAACTCCATCCGTTACCTGCTCAAGCTGCGTAATAAGGAAGGGATCATCGACGATATCGATCACCTCGGTAATCGTCGTCTCCGTACCATCGACGAACTGGCTGCCGATGAACTTCGCAAGGGGTTCCTCAAGCTCCGTCGAACGGTCCAGGAGCGTATGTCCATCAAAGACCAGCAGGACATGACTCCTCGCTCGTTGATTAATCCCAAGAGTGTATCAGCTGCCATCGAATACTTCTTCGGTCGCGGTGAACTCAGCCAGGTGGTCGATCAGACCAATCCACTATCTCAGTTGACCCACGAACGTCGTCTGTCCGCTCTCGGACCAGGTGGTTTGAATCGCAAGCGTGCAGGCTTCGAAGTGCGTGACGTTCACATCTCGCACTATGGCCGCATCTGCCCGATTGAAACCCCTGAAGGTACGAACATCGGTTTGATTTCCAGTCTCAGCATCTACTCTCGAGTGGATGATTATGGCTTCCTGATTACCCCGTATCGTAAGGTCAAGAAGACCAAGATTACCGAAGACGTGGTCTGGCTCCGCGCAGACGAAGAAGCCAATGCCATCCTGGCACCTGCTGATGCGCCTTCAGAAGGTGACAAGCTGGTGGAGAAAGTAACCGCTCGTCAGGGTGGTGAATTCCGGGTCATGAACTCGGAAGAAGTGAACTATGTTGATGTCTCGCCACGTCAGATGGTGGGTGTTTCCGCCGGCCTCATTCCGTTCCTTGAACATGATGATGCCAATCGTGCATTGATGGGTTCCAATATGCAACGACAGGCAGTGCCACTGCTTGTTACGGAAGCACCAATCGTTGCGACAGGTATGGAGACCGAAGTGCCTCGCTATTCCGGCATGGTGCTTCGTGCAGAGAAGAACGGAACCATCACCTACGTCGATGCCGAAGTGATTCGCGTTGATGATAAAGACTTTCCTCTTCGCAAGTTCTATGGTCTGAACGAACGAACCTGCTTGAACCAGCGTCCGATCGTGAAGATTGGGCAAAAAGTCAAGAAAGGTCAGATTATTGCAGACTCTGCTGCCACCCGAAATGGTGAGCTTGCACTCGGTCGTAATGCTCTGGTGGCGTTCGTGTCGTGGGATGGTTACAACTTTGAAGATGCTATCATCATCAGCGAAAAGCTGGTGAAGGAAGACACCTTCACTTCCATTCACATCGAAGAGTTCGAAATCGAAATTCGCGAAACCAAACTCGGCAAGGAAGAGTTCACTCGCGATATTCCGAACGTCTCTCCCAAGATGCTGGGTAACCTCGACGACAGCGGTATCGTCCAGCTTGGCACCTTTGTCAAGCCTGGCGATATTCTTGTCGGCAAGGTATCGCCCAAGAGCAAGAGCGAGCTGACGCCTGAAGAAAAGCTTCTCCATGCGATCTTCGGTCGTGCTGGTGAAGACGTGAAGAACGATTCTCTAGAAGTGCCTTCGGGCATTGAAGGCATCGTCATCTACACCGAACGCTTCAGCCGTCGTTCTTCCATGACAGACGAAGAACGCAAGGCCGTAGACAAGGTCGAGAAGGACATCCACAAGAAGTACGATGCCCTCATTGCCACCCAGTTCCGTACCTTTGTCGATGAAGTACTTGAGATTCTTGACAAGAAGGAACTGAAGGATCCTGTCAATAACCGCGTCTTCGGTGCTGACAAGGATGACAAGGTTATTCTCGAACAAGCCACCAACACGGTGCTTCGTCGTCCGGAAGGGTTGAAGTTCGATGATCTCGACATCCGCAGCCCCGAGAAAAAGAAGAGTGTTGAAGACAAGTTCGATCATCATCTCGAACGGCTCTCAGCACTTCTCGACGAGAAGGAACGCAAGCTCAACAGCCTGAAGCGTGGTGACGAACTGCCTTCCGGCGTGCAGCAGATGGTTAAGGTCTACGTCGCCACCAAGCGCGTGATCTCTGTTGGCGACAAGATGGCTGGCCGACACGGCAACAAGGGTGTGATCTCCAAGATCCTGCCCGAGGAAGATATGCCCTTCCTTGCTGATGGTACGCCGGTGGACATTCTGCTGAACCCGCTGGGTGTTCCCAGTCGTATGAACGTGGGCCAGATTCTCGAGACACACCTCGGTCTGGCAGCACACAAGCTGGGATTCAAAGCAGTCACCCCTGTCTTCGACGGTGCCACCGAAGAAGAAATCAAGGGATGTCTGAAGGAAGCAGGCCTTTCGACAACTGGAAAGTCCAAGCTCTACGATGGCCGTACCGGTGAACCTTTTGAACAGGATTCCACCGTGGGTTATCTGTACATGCTCAAGCTTCACCACCTCGTTGATGACAAGGTGCATGCACGGGCAACTGGACCTTACTCCCTTATCACACAGCAGCCACTCGGTGGCAAGGCACGCTTCGGCGGCCAGCGCTTCGGTGAAATGGAAGTGTGGGCGCTCGAAGCCTACGGTGCTGCTTACATCCTCCAGGAACTCCTGACCGTCAAATCGGACGACGTCGAAGGACGTACCAAGATTTACGAATCGATGGTCAAGGGTGAGAATACCCTGGAAGCAGGTACTCCTGCGAGTTTCGACGTGCTCACGAACGAAATTCGCGGTCTGGGCCTGAATATGCAGCTTATCAAGAAGCGTCTGTAAACAACAACAACAGCAATGATCGCCATCAGCACCGGCTGATGGCTTGATCCTTATCAGCGCGACAAGACACTATTCACCTTCCGTATCCGGGGAGGATTCGACATGACAGCAGCCCTGACTCCACCACCTGCACCAGTCTCTGCCGATATGACGTACGATCGTATCAATGACTACGCCGCCGTGAAAATCACGCTGGCAAGCCCGGCTGATATCCGGAGCTGGTCATTCGGCGAAGTGAAGAAGCCGGAAACCATCAACTACCGTACCTATCGTCCGGAGAAGGATGGTCTCTTCTGCGAACGTATCTTCGGCCCTGAGAAAGACTGGGAATGTACCTGCGGCAAGTACCGCGGTATGAAATACAAAGGCATGATCTGCGACCGTTGCGGTGTCAAGGTTACACATAGCCGTGTCCGTCGTAAACGCATGGGGCATATCGAACTGGCCAGCCCCGTGGTTCACATCTGGTTCTTCAAATCGATGCCGAGTCGTCTGGGCAACCTGCTCGATATGAAGACGGTCAATCTGGAAAAGATCATCTACTACCAGGAATATGTGGTAGTGGACTCCGGTGGTACGCCTCTGAAGGAAAAGACGCTTCTCACCGAAGAAGAATACCGCAAGGCCCGTGAGGAATACGGCGGAACCTTTGATGCCGAGATGGGCGCAGAAGCCATCAAGCGGTTGCTTGAACGGCTAGATCTGGTCACTCTCTCGCACGCCCTCCGTGAAGAGATGCTTTCCGATGGATCCAAGGGAAGCAAGCAGAAGCAGAAGGATTTGACCAAGCGTCTCAAGGTGGTCGAATCACTGCGTGACAGCGAAAACAAGTGCGAGTGGATGGTGCTGGAATGCATTCCAGTCATTCCACCGGATCTTCGTCCACTGGTCTTGCTCGATTCGGGCAACTTCGCAACCAGCGATTTGAATGATCTTTATCGCCGCATCATCAATCGAAACAATCGTCTGAAAAAGCTCGTCGATCTGAACGCTCCAGAAGTCATCATTCGCAATGAAAAGCGAATGCTGCAGCAGTCGGTCGATGCACTCTTTGACAATGGCCGTTGCAAGCGACCAGTGCTCGGTTCCTCGAACCGACCGCTGAAGTCCCTGACGGACATGATCAAAGGCAAGCAGGGTCGATTCCGCGAAAATCTACTCGGCAAGCGTGTTGATTACTCTGCTCGTTCGGTCATCGTTGTCGGTCCGGAACTCAAGCTTCACCAGTGTGGTCTGCCCAAGAAGATCGCCCTTGAACTCTATCAGCCATTCATCATCCGTCGGCTGAAAGAGCTAGGCTTT
>CAYPJB010000089.1:0-6931 GCA_964410845.1 uncultured Bacteroidales bacterium
CTTCATTCAGCGGCTTGTTGGTCTTGCCCTGCATCAGGAACATGCCGCCACCACGCACCTGCTTGCCAGTGCGGGCGTTGTAGAAGTGGGTGTCTGATGAAATCTTGCCAGAGAACAATCGAAGGAAGCTAAGCGAACCGACGAATTTGTCATTGACCACTTTGAATATCTGGCCGACAGCGGGGCCTTCTTCTTTCACAGCCAGTTCGTGGTCATGCACACCGACTTTGGGCTGGGCTTCGTCTTCGTCATCTTCAATATGGTAGTGTGGCCCCTGAGCCGGGTTGACGCCATACTTGGCAATGTCGTCCATCAATTCGTGCATGCCGATGTCCTTCTTGGCCGAAACGCAGAACATGGGCACAATCGTCCCCGCATGCATGGCCTTCGGCAGTGCAGGCAGCACATCCTCGTTCTTGAGATCGCCCTCAGCCAGGTATTTTTCCATCAGGCCTTCGTCGGCATCGATGATCGCTTCCACAATTTGGGTGCGGGCTTTGTTCAGATCTATCGGGCAACCTTCCACCTTGTTGCCGTGCGGATCGAGGATTTCGACGACACCACGGAAAGCAGGGCCGGTTTCGATGGGGGCATTGAAGAGGACGCAGCCTTTGCCGAAGGATTCGCGGATGTTATCGACCAGCGTCTGAATATCCACGTTCTCAATATCGAGCTTGTTGATGACGATGAACCGGCAAAGGTCAAGTTTGCCTGCTTCATGGAAGAGCTTGCGGGTGTTTGGTTCCACACCCCGGGCAGCATTGATCACGATGAGGGCATTCTCGACGGCATGCAACCCGCACAGCGCCTGGCCGACAAAGTCAGGGTAGCCTGGGGTGTCGATCAAGTTGACGAACTTGCCCAGGTCTTCGAAGTGGAGAACGGTGCTATCGATGGAGAACTTGCGTCGCCGGGCTTCGTCATCATAATCGGAGAAGCTGGTGCCTTCGTCCACGGAGCCACGCCGATCGACTGCTTTGGCCTGATACAGGAGCCCGTCAGCGAGGGTGGTCTTTCCTGCGCCAGCGTGCCCCACCAGGGCAATGTTGCGGACGTCTTCCATATGATGCCGAGCCATGTTGTCGCACTCCGAGAGAGGGTTAGCCCCCGGTCAGTGACCGGGGGAAGTTCGAGCGAAGCAGCTGAGCAACTCACGGCAGAAATGGCTTACGATTGCAGCTGAGTCAGATTCACCGCGAGAGCCACCCCCGTTCATTGACCGGGGGCTAAGTGAGGATCTCCTTCAGGGAAATGGTCTTCTCGTACAACGCTTTGCCGATGATGCAGCCTGCCAGTTTCATGATTCGCAGTCGGCGAACATCATCAGCGGTGGTCACACCACCTGAAGCAATGATCGGCAGAGTAGTTGCAGCCTGCATGGCTGCCAGGCCGGGCCAATCGGGACCGGCCAGCATTCCATCTTTGGAGATATCGGTGTAGATAATGCCAGCGAGAGGGAAGCAACTGACGGAAGCAGCAAAATCGTTGGCAGCGATCTTCGAGACTTCGAGCCAGCCTTCAGTAGCGAGCATGCCTTGCCGGGCATCGAGGCCCAGGAGTATGCGATGGGGGTACTTCTCCGCCATCTGCTGCAGCCAGGCTTTATCCTGACAGGCGCGGGAACCGAGGATAGCCCGCTCGATGCCGATGTCGAAGATGGTCGCCAGGTCAGCATCACTGCGCAGACCTCCGCCGAGTTGCAACGGAATGGTTACCGAGCGACGGATGGAACGGAGTGCTTCGAGATTGACGGGTTTGCCTGACTTGGCTCCATCAAGATCAACGAGGTGCAGTGCTTCGGCACCTTGCGATTGCCAACTGGCAGCCATCTCGCCGGGGTCGCTGCCATAGATTGTTTCCTGCTGAAAATCCCCCTGACGTAATCGCACACATCGTCCAGCTCGCAAATCAATGGCAGGGTAGATGATCACAACGTCGTCCTATGCTGCGTAGATCATGTTGCAGATTCTCTTGTAACCGATTGTGACGGCCTTGTGAAGCAGCTAGTTTGCGATTGTTGCGAGGTTCATAACGAGACGCAGATTCATCGTTGCTTCTGGTAAACAATTGGTTACATTCTTTTGAAGACAGGATGTCCCCTTTCGTCATCGTAACGGACTTGTTACAGGGAACATCCACGTGCTGCATCGTCGTCTTTTGCTTTCTCTCGCGTTTGCATTTGTTGTTACCAGCGTAGTTTTGTCTCAGTCGCATCCACAAGCACCTGCCTTCAACAGCCGGCCCGGTGCTTCGTATACGCTCTACCTCAACTTCGCTGGCTTCAACTACACTGGCAACTGGAGCACCTCAGGGCAGGCTCCCGGCAATGTTCCTGCGTATAACGGTCAAACCGGAACTACATTCACTGCAACCGAACAAGCTAACATCAAGAACATCTGGGCGCGCGTGGCAGAGGCCTATGCCCCCTTCGCGAATGTCAACGTCACCACGATTGATCCAGCAGTGGCAGCGGGGCAGGCAGCCACCGATCTGCAAAGGCAAAACTATTACGATGCAACTCCCCGTGTGATGCATACCGTCATTGGTGATGGTGCCAGTACTTTCTATGGGAGCGCCGGTGGAGTTTCGTATGTGAATGTCTGGGCAAATGCAGTCAGTACTGGAAGGCATACCAACTGGGCGTTTGTCAATCGACTGGGTGGAGTAAATGCCTTTCACAACATTCACACAGCGACGACCCATGAAATTGGCCATGCCGCAGGGCTGAGTCACCAGGGGGATTACATCGGTACGACCAGAGTCAATGATTACTCTAGAAACAACAATTCTTCCACTCTGGCTCCATACATGGGTGTGGGTTATAGTGCATCTCGCAATACCTGGCGTGTGGGACGAATTAGTACCAACACCAATGTCATTCAGAATGATCCACTCGTCATCATGCAGAGTAACCCGGGAATAACCCTGTTTAACGATGGCATAGGACGATCCCTGAACCTGGCAACGGAACTCTCTTTTATTGGTGGTGGTGGAGCAATCGATTATACTCTATCCCGCGGAGTCATTGTTCCTGCCAGTGCCAGCAATCCCAACCCGATCGGGGCAGAGAACTACACTTTCGGCTATTACCGCTTCACCAGCTTTGGTGGACTGCATAACATCACGGTCAGATCAGGCAACCAGTGGATCACTCCTGGTGTTGCAGACCCGGATGCCACCCTCGATGCTACGCTGCGATTGCTCGATGTGAACGGTGTTCAACTTGCCATTTCGAATACCGCTGCCCTCAGTGAAACGATTTCCATGAACCTGGCGGCAGGCACGTATTACATCGAAGTTTCCAGTGCAGGCGGCAAGGCAGGCAGCCTGGGACCAGACGGTACCTGGGCACCTTCCAGTTACTACGACATGGGTTCGTACTTCCTCACTGGTGTCATCCCTGTACCTGAACCAGCAACCATCGTGTTGATGGGTGTCAGTGGATTGGGTTTTGGCTTCGTCTGGTATCGCCGAAATCGGCAGCGCCTGGCAGCGGCAGATGCGGAAGTGGTTACCGAATAGCCGTCAACGATTCCATGGCAATGGTTCAATGCTGGGGAACGTCGTCGTCAGTGTTCGTGGTCGTGGGAATCGCTCAGGGTATTGGAGTGTTTCAATTAGTTCGACAACGTGAGCCCCCAGTTCAGCGGAGAGCCTGGACGGTCTGCCCTGGGTAATGGATTCTGCCTGTTCAGACGGCCCACGCAGAAAGTCTGCGACCTTCGTTCCTGCAGATTGACGAAAGCCTGGTCTTCTGGCGTAGGGATATTTGCGTTCGAAGGTCAAACCTGACAGCGAGAAGGGTAGTCGCAGGAAGTGTTCCAGACGAACACGCCAGTTACTGAGCCTGGTTCCCAGCGCATGGGAAAGCTTATGGTAAGGCGTTTTGCTGAAGTAGACCGGTGACCCGTCATTACGGACATATTTCGTGTAGAGCGTGCCCTTCTCACCAATGATTGAAAGGGATTTATCAAGAGGGGCGACGATGCCACAGGTAACTCGTGCGACGATGTTGTTGTCGTACTCGATGCAACCGACCGTGAAGTCGGGAGCCATGCTGTTAACGGGCAGACCTTTGTCTGGGATGCATGTGGTAGAGTAAGCATGGACGCGACGAGCGGGGCCAAAGAATGCAGCAAGCCAGGTGAGAACGTAGCCAGCATGTTCGAAGGTGCAACCCACTTCGTACTCATCCTGAGCAGGCCAGCTTGCACCTGATGCACTCTTCCAGCGGGTGGGTTCAAAGCGATGCACCATGCCATCATCGAAGTTAGCGTAGACGAGGCGAACCGGTCCCGTCACCTGCTCTTTGATTCCTTTCCAAAGCGTTTGTGCTGTTTCGCTGAGCAAGCTGCACGGTGCAGTAGCCAGGCTGACATTCTTCTCTCTTGCTAGTTGCACCAGTTCTTGTGCCTGGGCCAACTCCATCGCGAGTGGTTTCTCAGAGTAGACATGCTTGCCTGCCTGCAAGCAGGCACGAGTCGTCTCGAAGTGGCTGCGTGGGTTGGTCAGATTGAGCACCAGGCTGATCTCGGCATCCGCCAGTAATTCTTCGAAGCCCTGGTAGGCCCGCAGGTGGTGTAGCCTGGTGAAGGCGAGCGTTCTTTCTGCTGATTGATCATACGCTCCCAGAAACTGTAATCGGGGATGTGCTTTGCGCGTGGCCAGGTACATATCCGCCACGAAACCACAACCCAGGATGGCAACATTCATGATGAACAATCAGCCCTTGGTGGAAGAGAAGGATAGCATGGTACCGGAAATATACCAGCCAGATGTGCATGTGAGAGACACAATCACGCAGGTAAATAGAGTCAGCAAGGGGTATGAAGAAACTGTCAAGATCAACTCCGCTGGCCTCTCCAACTGGCCTAGCACGAAAATACTGCTTCTCGTATAGTCTCCCCGCCTTGGAGGAGTAGGCCATGGATGGCCACACCGGGCAGGGACGCTCGGGCTCCTTCATTGTGCATTTCAGTCTGGATGGATGGGAGTTAAGCCATGCGAAGTCTCTACTGGCTGACCGCGATCACGCTGGTTGCTGCTGCTGTCACCACGGTGGCTATTGCCGACTATGGCCGTCGCCATCCCAAATCGTTTGCTGGCGTCCTGATGAACTCGAGGCTTGACAAGGCGCCTGCTGTTCCGGTCAGTCAGTCCAAGCAGGTATCTGTCAACCCTACGGAAACCGCACCGTCTTCACTACCTCCACCCGCACCGATATCGTTTGAAATATCATCTACTACGCCACCCTCAGATGCGGCTCCTGCTCCATTCCCGACAGAGAGCGCAAGAACAACTTTTGGAAAGAAACTACGAACCTCATCACCTGGCTGGGTTGATCCTCCTGTGAATCCTCATCCTTCGGATTTGCCAGCGCCACCAAGCGTGCCTATCGATGTCGCAACCGTTCCCGAACATCAGAAGCTTCGAGAAGAGGCTTTACGCAACCTCGAAAGCATGCAGGCAGCCAGCCGCGTACCGCCGTTGCCAGCAACAACAAAGAAGTCTATGGAAGAAGTCGATGAATTCACCTTCCAGCAGAAGCCCATCGCTCCTCTGTATGTACCCATAGCACCTGAAACCAAAGTGATTGTTCCACCGGCTGCTGTGGTGAAGGAAGTAGCAAAACTGCCTCGTATTCCCGGAGTCAGTGCAGGTAATCAAATAGCCACTCCACGTCCTGAGACGCTGGAAGTAGTGCGTGGTCCGGAGATCATGCCAGGCCTGCATGCTGCCAAGCCTGTGGAAGACTTTAACCCGGTGCAGGATACGCTGCTGACGCTGGGTGAGTTGTTCAGTGCACTCAATCCAGCAACATATCTTCTGTCGATGCCAATTGAGAAGAAGCCAGCCAAGCCATCTGCGTTTGCCAGCATCGATGTGCCGCCGCCAACAACACCAGTTGAACTGGTAGTTGAAGATAAACAACTTTCTACAGAGACGTCTGCATGCAGTAAGTCTGGCAACTGCTGCAAGAATGCAGGCAGTTGCAGTGATGAAGTTGCTGTCCGAACCTATTCAGTGGCTGAGTTCACAAACTCGGCTGGAACCAATCATGAAGAACTGATTCGTCTCATCACGACCATGGTTGCTCCTGATGCCTGGAACAGCAAGGATGCAACCATCGAGTATTTTGCCCTCGGCAAATGCCTGGTGGTTCGCCATCGCAGCAGTGTACAGGACCAGGTGGAAGACCTGCTGACGCAACTGCGAAGTCAGGTCCAGCGACAGGGCAAGTCGCCGGTGGTCAGCCGCGAACGGACGAGCGTGGTGCCGGTGAACCTGGAAATGGTGCCGGTGACGCCCCGTGAAGATTGTGACAAGATGCCTCGTGTCATCACTGTTGAACCAAACCGCTGCATGGAAGACGAACTGTTGGGCTTGATGCCCATCACTTCCGATGGCCGTCTGAAGCCGATACCGATGACGCTGCCTCGCTTCGAATCAAGTGCACTGGTGCCAACGCAGTACGAGGTCAATCCAGTAGAGACAGGCTGGTTTGAAGATGGTCCGGTGATGAAGAGCACCAAGCGCGGTATGCCCGATTTCTTCCCGCTGCATCTGCCCTATGCCCCGTTGCCGAACGGCCCTGAAAGCTGTGAAGAACAGTTGTTGAACCGAGTGGGGTATGTGAATTACACAGATGAAGAAGTGGATAGAATCATGATGCTGGCCTTCGAGTGCGAGGAATCACGCTAGTCATTACGAATACATTCCAAGAGCAAGGCATGGGCATCGCTCATGCCTTGTAGCGTTCGAAGAGCTCATCGAACCAGAGTGCCTGCATTTCTAAGTGAGCTTCAACGACATCCCAATGATAACTGGATGCATCGAACAGTGTGCAGACGGGTTCTCCTTGACGAATGAATGTTCCAGGTGCAGGCACGTCAGCCAGTATCGGCACTTGCCCGGAGTAGGGAACGAGCCA